>NZ_CP064951.1:308165-616331 GCF_011751945.2 Actinomyces sp. zg-332 | reverse complement strand
GCAAGCAAATACTAATCCACCGAATATAAGGTTAACTAATAATCGGCTAAACATCTAGATGTTTAAATATTTTCGTTCAATTCAATACATAATAGTGTCATATATACGCCTATGTATAAAAGTCACACATTTTTAATTATAAATCTTGTAAATAAATTTTTATACTTTTATCTCATAATTATTAACATTTTGTTCAACATATAAGAGTTTCCTTACAGTTCAATTAAAGTGTAATAAACAGTGTTTAGCAGTATTTTGCTGTATGTGAAATATATTATTGATAAAATTTGTACATATTATACATAGATTTTCAACTGATTAGTGTAAGCATTGGAGAGTAATGGCTAACGACAATTTATTATGGGCAAATCGTATAGGAACACGACAGTATTTAGGTGAAAACACTCGTGGAGCGACAGTAAAGATTGGAATGGGTGATGGAGAATTTACTCCTGGTGAACTATTCAAACTAGCTTTAGGTACCTGCCAGGCTCTTTCAGCAGACCATACCCTATCTTCAAAGTTAGGAGCTGATTTTGAAGCAACTGTTACTGTAAACTCTGAAAAACACGAGTCTGAAGAAAGATACACACATATAAGCTCACAAATAATCACAGATTTAACTGCTCTAGACGAGAATGAACTAACAAAATTACTTGAAAGAGTAGCAAGTGCAATAGATAAAAACTGTACAGTAGGTCACTCTCTAAAAAATGGTGTTGACTACGAATACACTTTAGAAAATGAATAAAAAATGCTGTGGCTTTAATTACTAATTTTAAAGTCACAGCGTTAATCTTTTTTACTAATTTAGCTCTAATTTTTACGAGTATAATACTTAATTTTCCATGAAGATGCGTCTCCACTTGCTGGACGTGAGTTTACATCTGAACGACTTATATCTTCTTCCCACTCATCGGCTGATATTTCTGGAGCGTATACTAATTTCTCACCTTTTACTTCTATGTCTAAATAAGTAATCACTAGTTCATCACACAAATACATGCATTGGTTGTATATTTGGCTTCCTCCAGTTATCCAAATATAGTCATTATCTAAATCATTTAATAATTCTTTAGCTAGTTTTATTGCTTCATCAATACTATATACCACATGAGCTTTGTCTAAAGAATAATCATTTTGCCTAGTAATTACTATGTTTTCACGTCCAGGAAGTGGCTTACCTAAAGCTTCAAACGAAGAGCGTCCCATTATAATAGGAGAACCCATAGTTGAATTTTTGAAATGTTTGAAGTCATCCGGTACATTCCAGCACATTTGCTTTCCGTCTCCTAGAGCTCCATTAACATCTTGAGCCCATATTGCAGCTATCTTCATATTTTCTCACTATCATTTCAAGTTACTGCGTATAAATACATAACAACTTGCTTACAGTAGAAAACAAGGCAAGCATTTATAACGCAGTAGTAACGAATATTTATACGGCAACAGGTGCTTTGATTGTTGGGTGATGCTGATAGTTTTCAACTTCAACGTCATCAAAGGCATATTCAAAGATTGAAGGTGCTTTGTTTAGCTTTAATGTAGGGAATGGATAAGCCTTGCGACTTAATTGCAGTTCAACTTGTTCTATATGGTTTGAATATATGTGGCAGTCACCACCTGTCCATATAAATTCCCCTACTTCAAGCCCTGCTTGTTGAGCAAACATATGTGCCAACAAGCTATATGAAGCAATATTGAATGGTACGCCCAAGAACAAATCAGCGCTTCTTTGATAAAGTTGCAATGATAGTTTGCCGTCACAAACGTATACTTGGAAGAAAGCATGGCAAGGTTCCAAAGCCATCTTGTCTAATTCCCCAACATTCCACGCTGAAACAATCATACGCCTTGAATCAGGATTAGTTTTTAGTGTTTCCATGACTTTTGAAATCTGGTCAATTTGTTCTCCACGAGAATTAGTCCATTTACGCCACTGCACACCATAAACAGGACCCAAATCGCCGTTTTCATCAGCCCATTCATTCCAAATACGTATGCCGTTTTCTTGTAACCATTTTATGTTGGAATCTCCGCTAAGGAACCATAATAATTCACCGACTACAGACTTTAAATGTACACGTTTAGTAGTAATTAGGGGGAAAGATTTTGATAAATCATATCTTAACTGTCTACCGAATGTAGAAATAGTGCCTGTTCCAGTTCTATCAGACTTATGTGCCCCATTTTTCAGCACATCTGCCAACAAATCTTCATACGCAGTACAAATTTCCATCTTCTCTTCCCCTCTTTATAAATCAACATTTCACTTTTGTAAACAAAGCTTATAAGAAATTATTTCCAACAAGTGTACCAGTTCTATCGCATACCATCTATTTTTAAAACAGTTGCATGTTGATAAAAATCGTGTTGAATTCAAGTAAAGTAACCTAAAACTTATAAATTTTTCACCTTATTTTATCTATGATCAGGTAATCTATATTTTAAGTTTCAATACGGCAAACTTTATATAAATTCTACATCCAAAACTATAATTAACTATTTTTCCTGTAAAATTCCCTCCACCATATTATAAGTTTTGACTGATAAATTATCTACTAATTTAGCGTCGTGAGTAACTATTATTACTGCGTACCCATTACTTGATAAGCGCTTAATAATGTCCACAAAAATTAGAGAATTTTCAATGTCTAAGGCACTGGTTGGCTCATCAAATAAAATAATTTCAGGATCTAACATCAAAGCTCTGGCAATAGCAACTCTTTGGCTTTGCCCACCAGATATTTGGCTAGGATATTTCTTTTCGTTCCCCTGTATGCCTAGTTCTGTAATTATTTTTTCGCCACGTTCAGCTATTTCTTTTTCAGTTCCAATTTTTTGGTTTTTAGCTGCTATGGTTATGTTTTCCTCAACAGTCATATTTTCAAATAGATTATAATCTTGGAAAACCATACCTACTTTTTTCATTGTTTTTGAGGTATTTGAAAGATACGTTCCATTGCTAACTATTTTTTCTCCCAAAATACTTATATTTCCGCTATTTACTTTTTCTAGCCCACATATACATCTAAGTAAAGTGGATTTACCTCCCCCACTTTTACCAAGTATTGTTACAATTTCGCCTTTTTCTATGCTGAAGTTAAGTCCTTCAAAGATAGTAGTTGTACCGTAGTTTTTGCTAATATTTTCTAACTCTAAAGCTTTCATTTCTTTATCTTTCTGTAATGTAAGTCCGATTTTAGTTATCCAAATTTTATTTTTACGTAGGGAGTGATAAACCTATCTATTCTACTGCTTTCACGTTTTCCCACATTTTCCCAAGTTTTACTCAAAGGTATAGTATTTTTCTAACCTGCGGAACAAGAACGTAATAATGTAGCTGATTCCTAAGTACAAAACAAAAGCTAGTAAATATGCTGATATATTTGCTGTGGAATTAACTATGTTTTTGGTAACTGCTAGTAGTTCAGTCACACCAATTGCAAACACTAAAGCTGTATCTTTTACAAGAGTTAAAGCTTCATTAGTTATAGACGGTAAAGTCACTTTCATTAGTTGAGGAATGGCTATCTGTCGCATAGTTTGTGCTTTAGTAAACCCTAAAACTTGAGCAGCTTCAAATTGTCCCCTAGGAATTGAGTTGAAGCCTCCTCTAAATATTTCAGCAAAGTAAGCACTATAGTTAATTATAAATGCCAAGGCTCCAGCTATAAATCTGTCACTAACTGTTATGTATTCGCCAATGTAAGGTAAATAAGGCAGACCGTAGAACACGAAGAATAGTTGTAGAAGTAAAGGTGTGCCACGCATTATGTTGATGTAAATGTCAATTATCCACTTTAATATTGGAGTATTACTTCTACGAATTAAGCATACTAAAAAGCCTAATGGAATAGAGATGAAGAAAGTTATTGCAAAAAGAGACATGGATATTCCAAATCCTTTTAGCAAAGGGTTTACAAAAGCAAATACACTGTTGTTTACCTTTGAGCCAGTATTTTCTGTTAACTTTGTTTCTTGTTTGACGACTTTATCAAATACGTTTTCACCAAACCATTTTTTACTAATTTTTTCACCGACTCCGTTCTTCGCTAGTATTTCTAGTTGTTCTTCAATAGCTGTTTTTAACTCTGTATTGTTCTTTTTTACGGCAACAACGTATTCTTCGGTAGCCAATGCTTCATCAAGTATCCTAAATTTTCCAGCTAGGTTATTCTTTGTCAAATAGTATTGAGCAATATTAGTATCTACAACGGTTGCGTCAGCTTTCTTAGTATCAACTTCATTCAAACAGTTGACCATATTATCTAAAGCAACAATGGAATTTAGAGATTTAGAAATTGGATTAGCTTGTAAAGCTTCTTCTCCGGTAGAACCTTTTTGTACATCTACGTTTTTACCTTTTAAATCAGCGATTCTTTTTATAGGAGAATCTTTGGCAACTATAACTGCTTGATCGTTGAGCATATATGCTTTAGTTAGCAACATAGTTTTTTCACGTTCAGCTGTTTTTGAAAGACCGTTCCAAATCGCATCAATTTTTCCGGAATTAAGCTCTAGTTCTTTAGCATCCCAGTTGATAGGTTGGAATTTTACTTTTTTATTTAGATTTTTGAATACTTCTTTGGCTAGTTCAACGTCGAAACCACTAACCTTACCATTAGAGTCGATAAATCCCATTGGTGGAAAATCTATATCCATTCCAATAACTATAGTGTCTTTTATATTAGTGTTTTCAACTTGAGCATTAGCTTTTATAACAGGTGTGGAAAGTAAAACGTTTACAAGTAAAAAAGTGATTCCCACTAGCAAAATATTTTTCCAGATTGATTGGTCTTTAGAAAGTGTTTTATTTTTGGTGTTTGATTTATAAATTTTCATTTCATGCCTTTATATTAGTCTTTAAAGTTTTGTTTAATAATTTGTGATTCCATACGTATATTTATTGCTAAAGCTATTTCTCTAATTCGTAAGTTTTGATAATTTATAGCTATTATTTGAGTTAGCCTTGTTAGAAGTTTTAGCGTTATATTTACGAAAATAACCACTATTCTTATCTTTTTCTGCTTTGAAAATCTATGTGGCTCTTATTTGAATGTGAATAACTTGTTAAACAAAAAAACAGCCATCACGGATTTTCTGAGAACATCCGCAACAACTGTGTAACAATTATCGTGAATGTTCTCTATCCATGATGGCGATGATGTAGTGAAGAAATAATCACTTTAGCCATGAGAACACTCCTTTCAAGATAATAGTTTGAATACCTATCTAAGAGGTTACTACTTTTTTATATAAACATCAAGCTCGCGTTAATAGATTGTTTTGTTTATGTCATTTTTTATTTCTATATCTTTTCAAAATTAACTTTAAAGTAATTACATCTAGAATTACCTAAGTATTGCAATAGAAAAAAGGAGAAGTTGTGGTATTTATAACTCCAGGGACTGTACTTTACAAAGTAGGTAAACCTAAAATAAGAAGTAGATGTATTCTATTTTCTAAATGAAACAATTTTATAAATAATTTATAAAATAACATTATCCCATTTAATAAAAGTTGTATTTAAAAGTAATATGACCTTGTGAGATACTCAAACTACAGTGACTTACAATGATTCCGGTCATAGCTTGAGGTTAATGTAATTTTCATAATACACTCACGCATACTATATACCCCATTATCGTATGCTTTCTAAAAAATAAATACAAAAATAGTTTTCATATGAAGACTATTTATAAAAGAAAGAGAAAACGTAATATGAAAAAGTTTTCTATAAAGAAGCAGGCTATTGTAGCATTGCCTCTAGCAATCACAGGTTTGATGATTGGTGGTGGAATGGCCACATTTGCCGATGAACCTACCCCCCCCCAGCAACTCCACCAGTAGTAAACGAAACTGAAGGTAGCGCAACAAACGATGCTCCCGGGGAAACATCACCTGAAAAACCAACAGGTGAACAACCAGCTGGTCCAGAAGCTGGTAATGATGAACAGCCAGCCACTCCAGAGGGCGGTAATGAAGAAAAACCAGCAGCTCCAGAGGGCAGTAATGAAGAAAAACCAGCAGCTCCAGAAGCTGGTAACGAAGAACAACCAGCCACAAGTAACGAGGAAAAGCCAGCTGTAGGCAATGAAGAGCAACCAGCCACTCCAGAGGGCAGTAATGAAGAAAAACCAGCCGTAGGTAATGAAGAGCAACCAGGTGACGGTTCTGGCGAAGTTACTAACGAAGAAAAACCGGCAGGTCCAGAAGCTGGTAACGAAGAACAACCAGCCACAGGTAACGAGGAAAAGCCAGCAGAGGAAACTCCTGCTGGTGATCATGGACAGCCAAATGAAGGCGATACTGCTGCTGTCGTAGGCGGTGCAGCTCCAGAAGCTAGCGAAGGCAATAAGGATGAGGAAAAGCCTGCAGAGGAAAATCCAAAGCCAGCCACTGAAGAAGACAAAGAAAAGCCAGCAGCTGACAAACCGGCAGTAAGTAATGAAGAGAAGCCAGCCACCGATACAAACAAGCCAGCCGAAGAAAAACCAAAGCCAGACGCTGACAAACCAGCAGTAAGTAGCGAAGAGAAGCCAGCCACCGATACAAACAAGCCAGCCGAAGAAAAACCAAAGCCAGACGCCGATAAACCAGCAGCCGACACAAACAAACCAGCTGATGCTGAAAAACCAAAGGAAGATAAGCCTGTTTATGGTGATAATGATGTAATTTGGATGGGTTGGTCTAAAGCTGAACTTATTAAAGATATGGAAGAGCTTAATAAGGAATTTGAAACAAAAGGTTTCAATCAGTATGCTAAGTTAATTGCTAAGGCTTCTACTCCTGAAGAAATTCAGAAGATTGTTGATAGAATTAAGCTAGAAACAGGGGTTATTATTAGCGAGCTTATTCATCAGGACGGCGGTCCTGACGCACCAGATTTGGGTGAACTAGCAAAACAGGAAGATAAAGAAAAGGCTGAGAAGGAAAAGCTAGCTAAGGAACAGGCTGAAAAAGAAGGCAAAGGCAAGCCTTCTGAAAACCCAGCTGTTGTTACTTCTGATATAAAGGATTTGTCAAAGGGTGAGAACAAACCAGCTTCTGTATCAAAGTCACTACCAGATACAGGTTTTGATGGTGGCATTGTCACCGTTGGTCTAATTGCTGGTCTAGTTGGCTTGACAGCAAAACGCTTCAAGACTGAAGAATAAAAACAGCTAATACGCTAGTTATAAACTAAATATTTTTAAAAACCACAAAGTAGGACTTTCAAAAACGAAAGTCCTACTTTTTTTCTTACCCCTACCCACCCTATATAACATACTTACATTCCCTCATAAAATAACTAAACAAAGTATTTACCCTCTAGAAACTACCTAATACATAACAATAAAAGGCAATAATTCATAGTATTAATAATTTATAAATAATCTAACAGTTCCATAATGTATTCACACCACAAAATAAGGATAGAAGTATTCCAATTAGAGAATTGAATAGTTTTATTAATTATTTATACAATTGATATTATTTATTTAACAAACTTTTCCTTTAGCAGTAACATTGCCTTGTGAGATACTCAAAGTACAGTGACTTGCAATGATGACAGTCACAACTTGAGAGTAACACAGTTTTCATAAGGTACCCAACGCATATAGTTTTAATACATTTACTGTATGCTTTCTAAAAAATAAATACAAAAATAGTTTTCATATGAAGACTACTTATAAAAGAAAGAGAAAACGTAATATGAAAAAGTTTTCTATAAAGAAGCAGGCTATTGTAGCATCGCCTCTAGCAATCACAGGTTTGATGATTGGTGGTGGAATAGCCACATTTGCAGACGAACCTACCCCCCAGCAGTAAACGAAACTGAAGGTAACGCAACAAACGACGCTCCCGGGGAAACATCACCTGAAAAACCAACAGGTGAACAACCAGCAGGCCCAGAAACTGGTAACGAAGAAAAGCCAGCCGTAGGTAATGAAGAAAAGCCAGTCGCTCCAGAGGACGGTAATGAAGAAAAACCAGCCGTAGGTAATGAAGAAAATCCTGCTGGCGAAAATGCTCCTGCAGGTAATCAGGGACAGCCAAATGAAGGCGATACTGTTGCTGTCGTAGGCGGTGCAGCTCCAGAGGGTGGCAACGAGGAAAAACCAGCAGCCGACACAAACAAACCAGCAGCTGAAGAAGATAAGGAAAAGCCTGCTGGTGGTGAAGAAGCAAAGCCTGCTGATGAGGAAAAGCCAGCTGATGTTGAAAAACCAAAGGAGGATAAGCCTGTTTATGGTGATAATGATGTGATTTGGAAGGGTTGGTCTAAGGCTGAACTTATTAAGGAAATGGAGAACCTTAATAAGGAATTTGAAACTAAGCTTTTTAATCGCTATGCAAAACTAATCACCAAAGCTTCTACTCCTGAAGAAATTAACTCTATTATAGAGGAAATAAAGCTAGATACTGGTGTTTCTATCAGTGAGCTTATTCACCAGGATGGCGGTCCTGACGCACCAAATCTAGAAAAGCTAACAAAGCAACAGGAAAAAGAAAAGGCTGAGAAAGAAAAGCTAGCTAAGGAACAGGCTGAAAAAGAAGGCAAAGGTAAGGAAGAATCTGGTAAAGAAAAGCCATCCAATCCTGCTGTTGATACTTCAAATGTGAAGGATATGCCTAAGGGTGAAACTGCTCCTATGAATACTGTTAAGGGTGATGTGAAACCTGTTGAAAACGCTACTACAAGTGGTGGTGTTTCTGGTGGTCTTGCACAGACAGGTCTTGACGGTGGTATTCTAACTGGTGGGCTTATTGCTGGGCTTGTTGGTTTGTTTGCTAAAAGCCGTAAAGGTGAATAAGCAAAAATAACTAAATGCGTTAGTTTTTAAAACTAAATAGTTTTTAAAAACCACAAAGTAGGACTTTCAAAAACGAAAGTCCTACTTTTTTTCTTACCCCTACCCACCCTATATAACATACTTACATTCAACATTGCTTCTTGATATTGGGATTATTGTTGCAATGTTTTCAGCTATGATGGTCAAGTTCGACCAGTCAGCCTTAGAAGTTTGCGCACGACTGCCCTCTTTTTTCCCTAGCTTTAGAGACTTCCTCAACATGTTTAGTTTCAACCTTTTCAGACTCTATAGGCTCTTCAACCTTACTATCTTCTACATCATCATTTTTAACGTTATCTATAACATTCACGTTTACTTTTACCTCTTTGTTTAAATAAAAAAAGAGACACCCAAAATAGGTATCTCTTAAAAACTAAAAAAATTATTTATCTATACGGCTATGGTAGGTTTCTCCACGCATCGAAATATTGGTCGCGACGAAAACGAATAAATTCAGGTTCAAAATCCATATCCCCATCAAAACTACAACCCTGCTCGATAAGAAAATCTATACGCTTTCTATCTATGTCATCTACAAAATAATGGACTTCTTTCAAGGTTTGTAAGTCCTCAATAGCATACTTAATTCTATAACCCAGTCCATGTAAAACCATCATTTGAAGAATAAGAGGGAAAAATATATCCTCATCATCCTCATCAAAAAGCCCATTTTCATCTAACTCACCACACTGAGTATAAACATCTACCATATAAGGGAAAATAGTAGCCGTGAGACGATAAGCCGCATCATACTCTGCATCCTCGTCATCATCTTCAAGGAACCCCAAAATAAAATCCCTAGCATATTCTATAGGCTTAGGCGAATAAGTACCTTTATACTCTAAATTCTCTACATACTCAAAAACTTGAGTATAATAGTCTTTAAACGTTGGTATCTTACTATCTATCATAATACTAATTGTACTTTACTTTTTTAGTTAGGCTTATACTTTCTGGATATTTTTTTACTCCAAGTTATAGTATAAATTCTATTCTTATCATTCCAATAAAATTATGTCTAGCCTAAAGAAAATACCGGCTTTTAGTTCTGACAAAGTAAAACTCGTTCAGCAAGTAGTAATACTGACATTTATTAGCAGATATATTAAATATTTCTTATTAGGAAAGTTACAAATCTTACTTATACATTTTGTGAATAAAAGCGTAAACAACATAACTAACTTACAATAAAAATAGTCAGAATAGAGAAATAAAATCCCCAAAAATGACTAGTACACAGTAGTTATAATAAAACTAAATATTACTTTAAATGAATAGAACCCCATATACGGGGCTCTAAATGCGTCCTACAACGCAGTCACTATAAAGTGACGAATACGGCTTTCTCAAGTAAAAACTCAAGATCCTTATTTGAACATTGTAATGTATATCATAAGGTGCTTAAATCTTAGCACATTAAAAAATAATTTGTTAAAATATCTACTGTATTTAACGCAAAGGTGCGATTTATTACTTAGGGATATGCTATGAAAAACAAAGCCGTAGATTATTATTTAGGTTTAGACATTGGTACCACTTCTGTTGGTTGGGCTGTTACTTCACCAGATTACAAACTTTTACGCACTAATGGCAAAGATATGTGGGGCTCTCACCTTTTCGGTGAAGCACAAACAGCTGCTGTCCGTAGAGGCCACCGCTCACAACGTCGCAGATACCAACGCAGAGCTAGACGCATAGAAATATTACGGGACTTATTCAAAGCTGAAATCAACAAAATAGATTCTTTGTTTTTTGAGCGTTTACGTGATAGTAAGTTCTTCGCTGAGGATAAAAGGACTAATCAAACTAATACACTTTTCAACGATAAGAATTATACAGATAAAGACTACCACAAAGCGTATCCTACTATATACCATCTACGTAAAAGCTTGCTAGAAAAAGGAAAAACTCATGATGTACGCCTAGTATATTTAGCAATCCACTACATGATGAAACATCGTGGACATTTCTTACTAGAAGGCAAAGATTTCGAGATTGATGGTTCTAGCTCTTTCAAAACATTGTTCCAAAATTTGATTCTCATAATACAAGACCACTATCCTGAGGCCGATTTTCCAGACATAAATGAAGATGAAACTTTTGATTCTTTGGAAGAAATTTTTAAGGATAAGGACATAAACCGCAAAGATAAAGACGAAGCCATAAAGAATTTACTAGATTTTTCTACCTCACAGTCTCAAAACATACTTAAAATGCTTTTAGGTTTTAAAGTTAAAATATCTACACTACTTGATAACGAAGACTTAGCTACTATATTTGTTGATAAAAATGATAAAGAGAAAACAATAAGTCTCCTTGAACTTAGCGAAGATGAACAGCAGGTTCTATATGAAAACTTGGATGTAGACCAAACGAGTGTTTTTAACTCCATAAAAGCAGTATATGATTGGCTATTACTTTCAGATATTTTGCAAGAATCTAAAAATTTGTCTGAAGTGAAAGTTAAAACTTACGATAATCACGCGCGTGATTTGAAAACTCTAAAAAACCTAGTTAAAAACTATCTCACGTACGAAGAATACATAAAAATATTTAAATCAACAAAAGTCAAAAGTAACTACTGTGCATATATCGGTAAAGATACAGACGGTAATGCACTTCATAGTAAACGGTGCACTCAAGATGAATTCTGTAAGTTTTTAAAGATATATATAAACAAAGTAATTGATAAAACTATAGACATAGAAAAGTTAAGAGCAGAAAACCCTAAACTAGAAACAGAAAAAACTTCAATTAAAAAATTAGATTATTCGACTTTAGGGGAAATAGAAAAACAACTAATAAAAGACATATTTAACGCAAACGCATTCCCTAAGCAACTCACTTCAAGTAACTGCGTAATACCTTACCAGCTACATTTGAAAGAACTAGAGGAAATTTTAGAAAATGCGAAAGAGTATTTACCTTTCTTAGAGCAAAAAGATGAGAATGGGTATAGCGTTATAGATAAAGTAATAGCTACTTTCACATTCAAAATCCCTTATTATATTGGCCCAGTAGTAGATAGCACCGACCACGAATTTGCTTGGGTTGTTAAAAAGAAAAATGAAAAAGTATATCCATGGAACTTTGATGAAGTAATTGATAAGCAGACTTCAGCAAAAAACTTCATCACACGTATGACTAATAAATGTACATATATTAAATATGCTGATGTCTTACCTAAAGACTCGATTCTTTACTCGAAGTTCAATATTCTAAATCAACTAAATATATTGAGAGTAAACGATAATCCTATCTCCGTGGATTTGAAGCAAAAACTTTATAAAGACTTATTTACTGATATTGACAAGCCACAGAAAGTAACTGCTAAGAAAATAGTCAACTATATAAAGTCTTATCAAGGTGATGAGGACGTAAAACTTGAAGGAATTGATCAGGAAATTACAGGTGATTGTAAGGCTTTATTAGATTTCAAACGAATACTCGGAAATAAATTTACTGAAAAAGAAATAAGTACATATGACGAGATAGTAGCGCAGATAGTAATACTTGGTGAAAACAAAGAAATTTTATCTGACTATTTGAAAGATAACTTCAAAACCCTATTCACAGACGATGAAATAGATAAAATTAGTAAGTTGCAATATTCCGGTTGGGGCAGGTTATCAAAAGAATTTTTGACTGAAGTTGAACATATAAACGAAGAAACAGCTGAACGTATAAATATAATAACAATGCTGTATGATACAAATAACAACTTGCAAAAAATTCTTTCATCTGACTATGAATATCTTGAAAAGATAGAAGATATAAATAGAGAGTATTTAAAAGACAGCGATATAAAGCAAATACTTGACGATTCTTATGTATCCCCTGCCGTAAAACGTGGCATAAAACGCACTCTAGCTATATGTAAAGAA
Source organism: Actinomyces sp. zg-332 (assembly GCF_011751945.2). Classification (NCBI taxonomy): domain Bacteria; kingdom Bacillati; phylum Actinomycetota; class Actinomycetes; order Actinomycetales; family Actinomycetaceae; genus Tongtianella; species Tongtianella jiaweipingae. Next base: position 603,607 of record NZ_CP064951.1, on the reverse strand, counting down.
ATAGAAAAAATTTGTGGTAAGCCACCTAAGAAAATCTTTGTTGAAATGGCAAGGGACACTAATAATGAGAATAAAGGTAAACGTAGTGTTTCTCGTAAAAATCAGCTGTCAGATTTATATAAAACTGCAAAATTAACTTCATCAGAAGTATATAAAGAGTTAGATAATCTAACTGATAATGCTTTAAACTCAAAGAAAATATTCTTATATTTCCAGCAAATGGGTCGCTGTATGTACAGCGGTAAAAAGATAGATTTGTCTGAACTTATTTTATCTAGCGGAGATTGGAATATAGAGCATATTTACCCTAGGTGCGTGGTAAAAGACGATAGCCTTACTAATAACTTAGTACTTGTGAAAGAGGAATTAAATGAAGAAAAGGGAGATAAATTCCCTATCTGTTCAGCCCTTACAATTTCTAGTGACACTAAAGATCATTGGAAGATGTTAGTAGATAATAAACTTATCACTAAAGAAAAATATAACAGACTAACTCGTGCGACTGGTTTTACAGTAGATGAATTTACTGGTTTTATCGCCAGGCAACTAGTTGAAACTCGTCAATCCACTAAAGAAGTTACGAAGATTCTTGAACATCTATACAAAGGCAAAACAAGAATTGTGTACGTTAAGGCTGGTAATATCTCAGATTTTAGGAACACTGAACACAAAATATATGAAGAAAGCGAGCAAAAAGCTAGCTATAAGTTCTTGAAGTCAAGATTAGCAAATGACCATCATCACGCTAAAGATGCATACCTAGCCATTGTTGTAGGTAATGTATACGATAATAATTTTACTTCCGATCATAGAAAATGGGTAAAAAATAAAGTAAAGAAAAATAAAGAAGAGAATACAAGTAAACAACCTTATTCTATAAGTAAGATTTTTGAACGGGATGTAAAAAAGCCTAATACTAGTAAGCAAGAACTAGTATGGATTGGCACAAGGTCAAAAAGTGGCACTCCAACTATAGAGCTTGTAAACAAGTATATGAGAAAACAAACTGTTCTTTGCACGAGATATTCCTGTGAGAAAACAGGAGAATTTTATGATCAGCAAATAAAATCTAGAAAAGGTAGCCAGCCTATAAAAACTAGTGATAAGCGTCTACACCAAATAGAAAAGTATGGTGCTTATAACTCAGTAAAAGGAGCTTTTTTCTGTTTCTATAAATATGTGACTGTAGATAGGAAAGGAAAGGAAAAAATCTCGAAAGAAATATCTGACGTATCTATTATAGACGTACAAAAAATATTAGCTAAAAGAGATTCTGAAACAATTAAAAAGCATATTAACAGTAAATTAATATCTAAACATACAAACCTTGTTCCAGAAAAAACAGAAATATTAATTCCTATTATAAAGTATTACACTTTATTTGAAATAAACGGATTTAAAACGTATATATCTGCTAAAGAAGAAGAAAGAAAATTCTCATTCTATGGAGGAGAACAATTAATACTAGATACTGGTAGCTATGAGTACTCTCATTTAATATATAAATTCATAGAAGCTTATAAGAAAAATAAAGAGAAAACTTTTGACTATAACGGTGGATTTTTTATCTTCTCTAAAGAAGAATACGAAAAGCTAAATAAAAAACTACATGATTCAGGTAATCTAAATGAAAAAGAGATAAAAGAAACTATAAAAGCAAAAAATGATAAAACCATTTTTGATAAAAATGTAAAGTTATACAAAACTTTGATTCATAAGTTAAGAAATAGCGTTTATTCTAAGCGACCTGTTATACCTAATTGTTTATATAATAGTGATGATAAGTTTATTTCACTATCTAACACTGAACAAGCTCAGGTACTATATCAGCTCATAAACCTATTTGGAAAATGTGCATCTGGTATTGATTTACGTTTATTAGGTGGTAGTAAGGAGACTGGTAAAATACGAAAAGTAATAGATTTTAAAAACTGTAAGATAATCTATCAATCTGTCACCGGTATATTCGAACAAGAAATTGATTTGAATGAGCTATGAGCTGGAGAATAGTAAAAGTTGCTAAAAGGGCAAAGCTAGATTTAAAGCTAAATTACTTAGTTATTAGGGCTGAGACTATCACTAAAATTCATCTTAGTGAAATATCTGTGCTAATCATTGAAAATACAGCTATTGCCCTTACAGCAGCTTTACTTGTGGAATTGACTAAAAACAACATAAAAGTGATATTTTGTGATGAAAAACGAAACCCTTGTTTTGAAAATATTGCTTACTACGGTTCGCATGACACTTCTTTGAAAATAAAAGAACAAATTGCTTGGGAGAAAATAAGTAAAGAAAAAGTCTGGACAAAAATAGTTGAGAATAAAATACTTCAACAACAAAAAGTACTACAGGCACACTGTAAAGAAGAACATTTGCTTTTAGCTGAATATATAGACAATCTTGAACACAATGACATAACTAATAGAGAAGGTCATGCTGCGAAAGTGTATTTTAACGCTTTATTCGGTAAAAACTTTAGTCGACAAAATACAGATGTAACCAACGCCGCTTTAAACTATGGTTACGCAATACTCCTCTCAGCTTTCAATAGAGAAGTAGTCTCGCATGGTTATTTAACTCAACTAGGAATATTCCATGACAACCGTTTCAACATGTTTAATTTTGGAAGCGATATAATGGAGCCATTTAGGCCTTTGGTTGATAACTACGTCTATAACATGGAATTACATGAATTTACAACTAAAGAAAAAGCAAAATTAACTAATATTTTAAACCATGAAGTAAAAATAAATAATCGCAAAGAATACGTTAATAACGCCATAGGTATATACACAAATAGCGTTATTACTGCTTTGAATAAATGTGATCCGTCCCTAATAAAGTTCTACGAAAATGAGTTATAGATTTATGCGTGTGCTAGTAATGTTTGATTTGCCGACTCTTACTAAAAAAGACTTACGTGAGTATAGGCATTTTAGAAACTACTTAATAAAAAATGGGTTCATTATGTTACAAGAATCTATATATACAAAGTTAGCTTTAAATGCTGTTACCGCTAAAGCCGCAGTTGAACATTTAAAGAACCATAAGCCTAGAAAAGGTTACGTTATAACTTTTACTATAACTGAAAAGCAGTATAACAATATGGAAATCATCATAGGTGAAAAGAAAAGTGAAGTCCTAGATAGTGATGAAAGGCTGATTATATTATGAAAAGACTTTCTTATATAGCTTTTGATGAGCCTATTGTATTTGAAGAAAATGTTGTAAATATACTAATATTAGAAAATCCAATAGATTATAGAACATTTATTGAAGAAATCAGTATTTTAGCTGAAGATGGTGAAAGTAAAGTATTTTTCTCAAATAATTTCGAAAAGGAAAACTTTGATAAGAATGTCGAGATAATTTATAACCCATACGATTTAGATTTTAATAGCAAAACCATTACAGCCAAAATACAAAAAGATCTAGAAAGCTTAGTTTACGATGAGGAAAACTATATTAAAAGTGGTGAAATTCTAAGTGAACTAGAAAAGTATTTGCAAGAGTTAGTTGAAAAAATTGACTATGAAATAGAATTCGAAAGTGTAAATATTTCATCAGTGTTAAAAGCTATGAAACCCAAAATAAGTATTGAGGATATGACGTATTTAGAAAAAGTATGTACATATATGGAGTTGATAAATAAAATTTTCACTAAGAGTATTTTCATTTTCTTTAATCTAAAGACTATGGTTAGTGATGAAGAACTATTAGAACTATATAAGTATTGTAATTATAATAAGTTTTCTTTACTTGTCTGTGAAAATACTTGTAAAGAAAAACTAGAGTTTGAAAGAATAACTTTAATAGACAAAGATATGTGTCAAATTTCCTAGAAAATACAAGGAAATGGTATAATATTATCATGCATTATTGTTTACTTTTTGAAAGATTTTACTCTGAGTCTTCGTTCCATATATGTGTGGGATTTGAGGTCTGAGAGTAATGTAATTTCATAAGGTACTCAAACTTTACAGTGAATTCTTTAACACTAGCCACGGTCTGAGAGTAATGTAATTTCATAAGGTACTCAAACCGTATTCGGCACGTGTAAGTTTGCAAGGATGTCTGAGAGTAATGTAATTTCATAAGGTACTCAAACTTTAGGGCGGTTGCTTTCTTTACCGTCACCGTTTGAGAGTAATGTAATTTCATAAGGTACTCAAACGCTAAATACGCTGAAACAGGTATACAGCTTGTTTGAGAGTAATGTAATTTCATAAGGTACTCAAACCCATACGGAAGCCGAGATAGATACATTGTAGTTTGAGAGTAATGTAATTTCATAAGGTACTCAAACTATTCCATAGCAATACAATGCCAGCGATAAGTTTGAGAGTAATGTAATTTCATAAGGTACTCAAACGGTTAGAATGCAGACCAGAATGTAGTGATGGTTTGAGAGTAATGTAATTTCATAAGGTACTCAAACGTACGGCACATACTATCATTCTCCATGCCCGTTTGAGAGTAATGTAATTTCATAAGGTACTCAAACACTCAAAATGTTCACGGTTTAAGCGGGGCAGTTTGAGAGTAATGTAATTTCATAAGGTACTCAAACTGACATTCTTGAATACACGATTAAAGCTAGGTTTGAGAGTAATGTAATTTCATAAGGTACTCAAACAACCGAAGACAATGAATAAAATAGAAATGAGTTTGAGAGTAATGTAATTTCATAAGGTACTCAAACTGTTAAAGTCGGTGAACATCTACCAAGACCGTTTGAGAGTAATGTAATTTCATAAGGTACTCAAACGTATTGGTCGAATTTTTCGATACTATAATCGTTTGAGAGTAATGTAATTTCATAAGGTACTCAAACATTTGTGGCGTCTATAACTTGGGCTTTATTGTTTGAGAGTAATGTAATTTCATAAGGTACTCAAACTACTAGCTCTACTATAGGTTTACGGTTAGCGTTTGAGAGTAATGTAATTTCATAAGACACTTTATAGCACGTGGTATTCCAATATTAAAATAATATTTAAAACACCAGGCGCTATAGATGTTATGCCTTAGAGCACTTCAAACAGGGTAAATATTTAAAAAATTTCCGCTCTTCTAAAAATAGTTTTCACTCAGTAAATCACTGTAAACAAAAAACACTCTTTATATAAAAGGAAAAAACTCTTTCAAGATAAACAAAACAGTAAATAAGTGAAATAGAAAACTCAAATCCGTTTTATATAACTTCGCTTTGCTGATATTCTACACAATAATATCTGTTACACTACAAGTACATTGTGAAAATAGCAAATATCCCTGATCCTTATTATTTAGCTACTCCCTCTTTATTTTCTCACATTTTCTATTAGCTATGCTCACCTTTACCTTTACTTACTTTGCAAATCCTTATTTTCACATTACCTACATTTCACTCCTATCCCCTACTTTTATCTCAAAAACTACTTTTCCTATAACCTGCACTAACCTTATTAGAGTTTTCAAACTACATATACTTACATTTACGAAGTGAACATTTATATTTAGATCCTTTATTCAAAAGCCCAATTACCTGCAAATATTTTTATCTATAGAACACCTACTTTTTTTCCTAAAAACATTCTTTATATAGGAACAAGTTTAATAATTACGACTCTATACACTAAATTCATACACTGACTTATGTTTTTACCGACACCAACTTAGTTTTTACTCACACAGACAAATTTCTTATTAAAAACAATTATTAAAATAAAAGAGGCCAAGCATTACGCCTGACCTCTTGAAATAAAAACTAATTTTAGTGACGTGATAAATCAGCCTCTAATGGACTAACTTTTTTACCTTTTGTAACTATCTTATGTCCAGCCCACAAAGCTAAGAAGAATATCAAGCCGATATATGTACTTAGTAATGACAACGGCTGAATATTACCAGTTATCCACTCATAGTTTTGCCCAAAGATAACAACAATACACATTAGCAGAGCTAAAATTGGACCTACTGGATACAAAATAGCACGGTATGGTAATTCGCTCACACTATGCCCTTGAGCAATAAAAGCTTTACGGAATTTATAGTGGCTCCAAGCTATACCTACCCAAGTAACAAATCCTGCTAAACCAGAAGCGTTAAGTAGCCAAATGTATGCTTGACCATCACCAATCAAACTAGTCAAGAAACAAGCAGCACCAATAATTGTTGTTAACACTAAAGCAGCCATTGGAACACCACGGGCATTTACTTTAGCGAAAATACGTGGAGCACTTCCTTTCAGTGCTAGAGAGTACAACATTCTTGTTGAAACGTACATACCACTGTTTCCAGCAGAAAGAATCGAAGTCAAAATAACAGCATTCATAACTGATGCTGCACCCAAAATACCAGCTTTTTCAAAAACAAGAGTAAATGGTGAAACAGCAATATCGGAAACTTCAGAAGCCAGCAAATGCGAGTCAGTGTATGGCAAAATCATACCAATTACAAAAATAGCACCAACGTAGAAAATTAGGATACGGAAGAATACTGCTCGTGTTGCTCGTGGAACATTTACCTCTGGGTTTTCAGTCTCACCAGCAGCGATACCGATCATTTCTGTTCCCTGGAATGAGAAACCAGCAATCATAAATATATTCAAAATACCTAAGAAACCATTTACGAACGGGGCTTGACCAATAGTCCAGTTAGCAAATCCTGGTGTTCCCCCACCAATAATTCCAACAATCATTCCTAGACCTAATACTAGAAATACGATGACTGTAATTACTTTGATAGATGCGAACCAGAATTCCGACTCACCAAATCCTCTAACTGATAATGCATTCAGTAAGAAAAGAATAGCTAAGAATCCGCCACTCCAAACCCATGACGGCACATCAGGTAGCCAATAGTTCATAACCAGTGCAGCAGCTACTAATTCAGCAGCAATAGTGATAGCCCAGTTGTACCAGTAATTCCATCCTTGAGCAAAACCAAACGACGGTGAAACGTATCTAGTGGCGTATTCTTCAAATGCTCCAGAGGTTGAATACCAAGTAGACATTTCTCCTAGGGATTGCATTAACAAGAAAACCATAAGCCCAATTGCAAGATAGGCTACAAGTGCACCAGCTGGACCAGCTTGAGAAATTGTACCACCAGAAGCGATAAACAAACCTGTACCAATAGCACCACCGATTGCGATCATATTGAGGTGACGTGCTGTTAACCTGCGCTTTAGTTCACCACCTTGCGGTGTGTTTTTGCGTTCTTGCTTTAGATTGGCACCTTCATTTGTAGTGCTGTGTGATGATTCGTACGCCATTTCTCCTCCTTTACGATCTAGTTCGAATGCGTATTAATACATTTATAACAAAAAATTATTTGATATATTTTTACCTTTATTTGTAAAAAACTTTAAAATAACTTCCTGAAAAAGAATTATATACATAAATTATCTAATAAATAAATAATTATACGTAATATTTATTATATTTTATCTATTTTTTATGCATAATTATTCATAGTAAGTGTTTTTTATCTATTTATTTAATAAATATAAAATTTTACTCATTTCATTTTAATGCAAAAAAGTAGCATATTCAATTACACCATCGATATACCAGCAACTTTTAAGTAGATAAAACAGCATAAAAACAAGACACTATAATAGTTTATCTTTATAAACTGAAAGTATATTTTATCTTATCTTTATAAAAATAACTTATACTAAACTTTTTACAAGAACAATCTATTGATTTACATATCAATACATCTTAAAATCCACCAAAACTTTGAAACAACATAAAGTCTAAAAAATAAATCTCCTGAAACACAAAATATTACTTACTGCCCCACTCAAAATAAACTTATACGAAAAGTATCTATCTTGCTTACACAGTATAATTGTGTGCGACATAGACAAATAGTACATCGCACATCTTATAACTTCCATTAAGAATTAAGTAACAAAACACTAGTAGTTACTCTTCTCCCATATGTTTTATAAAATTACATTTTACGAGTAGTAGTTCCCCAAGACTTCTTCTTTTAGATCCATATATGAACCATCATTCATGGAGTTTCTAATTGAATCGACTAGCCCAACAATGAAGAATTCGTTGTGGATAGTCATTAAAGTCGAAGCTAACATTTCTTTTGCTCTAAATAGGTGAGAAATATATGCTTTAGTGTAGTGCGTACATGTATAGCATTTACAGTTTTCGTCCAGAGGAGAAAAATCCCTACGAAAACGAGAACGCTTAACATTTAAACGTCCCTTAGGAGTATAAAAAGCACCGTTACGAGCAACACGTGATGGTGAAACACAGTCAAAAGTATCGGCTCCCGCTTCAACTGCTGCAAAGAAATCATCGGGTTCGCTAATTCCTAGCAAATGGCGAGCCTTATTCTCAGGCAATTCCTCAGTAACCCAACCAACAATTTCACCTAATCTTTCCTTTTGTAAAGCTCCCCCTATGCCAAATCCATCAAACATTTGGCCATCTATTTCCATTTCACCCAAATCTCTTGCAGCTTTTCGACGTAAATCTTCGTGCTGAGCTCCTTGGATAACTCCAAATAACTGTTGATACGGCTTATCTTTGCGTTCTTGTGTTAGTTGTTTATGTGCTTTCAAACATCTTTGTGCCCATAAACGTGTTCTTTCTAAGCTTTCTACTTGATACCAATACGGGTGTATTAAACTTGTAAGTTCGTCAAATCCAAAAATAATGTCAGCACCTAGCTCATGCTGAATCCTCATAGATACTTCTGAAGTAAACCTATGTTTTGATCCATCAATATAGTTTGTAAACGTAACACCATCTTCGTCAATAGTCTTACGAGCAAGCCTAACTGCACGGTTAGCTTGTTGCTTAGTCACTACACCGTCAGAAGAAAATTCTTCAGTCAAAACTTTCTTATACCCTGCTCCCAAACTCAAAACCTGAAAACCACCAGAATCTGTATAAGTTGGGCCACCCCAGTTCATAAATTTACCTAACCCACCAGCTTCGTCCACTAAATCAGAGCCCGGTTCAAGATAAAGATGATAAGCATTTGCTAGGACTGCTTGTGCCCCTAGTTCTTTAACTGTTTCAGGCAAAACTGCTTTAACTGTTGCTTTCGTACCAACCGGTATGAAAGCTGGGGTTTGTATATCACCGTGTGGAGTATGTATTGTTCCAATGCGCCCTAGTCCTCTTTCAGTTTCTAAACGCTTGTGTAAGGTGAACCCTGTATTTTTCATTTCTTCCCTTATGCTTATCTACAATTAAAAGTTTGAAAGACTATACCATAATTACCATGGATAACTATATCTCGTTTAATGCTTTAAAATCTATTTCAGATTATAAAAGTTTATAAAATGTATGAATGATTTTCCTGTATGCAAACTCCAAAAGTACATAACTATTATTTCAGTATAAAATTCTCAAACTAGTATACTCACTAGGTAAACTGTGTTGTGCCCTACGTATTTGAAACACATTAGATTCGTATTTTCTTATCTACTAACCTTCACGTATCACAAGCAATACATAAGACACAACAATTTTTCATAAAGCAATATTAGACTACTCTACATTAAACTTACTATATTTCGATTTAAGTAAAGTTATTAAGTTTTTCTAGTTTTTACCTAAAGTATAATAGTCAATTTCATGCTTTTTAACCCAAGAAATTACCTTATAAGTTAGTGGCAACATTACTATTTCTAGCAAACATTTATAAACATAACCTGTAATACAGTAGTTCAAGAACTCAGCTCCAGTTATTACTCCGTAAAATGCTATTGTACAGAATATGATTGTATCAGCAGCTTCACCGACTAAAGTTGAGAAAACAAGGCGTACCCATAGTTTTTCTTCGCCAAATCTTGCTTTTATTTTAACTAAAACTATTGAGTTCAAAATTTGTCCTACAAAGTATCCAGTTAATGAAGCTAAAACAATTCTAGGCACAAATCCTAGTACAGCCTCATACGCAGCTTGATTTTCGTACCCTGGACCTACTGGTGACAATTGAACTATATAAAAAATCGTAGAAGCTACGACTGATACTATAAAACCTGTTACTATAACTCTCTTTGACGCCTTAAAACCATATACTTCACTAAGTACATCTCCAAGAATATAAGTGAATGGGAAACAAATTGCCCCACCATCAAAAATTAAATTAATTACTCCGAAATCTAAACCGATTAATTTTGTCGCTACAATATTTGAAACTATCAGCAAGCTAACAAAGGCAACTGCAATTAAATCGTAATATTTTGCTCCCCTATATGCTTGTTCATTCGTTACTTTTTCTTTGCATTGGGGGTCAATATTATTTTGAAGCATTTTTCTTTTTCCTTATATATTTACCTTCTTATTCCTTGTTGGTTGCCACTATTAGTCCATGTTTTAAACACATAGATTTTATTCCCAGTTAATTCTAAAATTTCATTTACTTTTTATCTAGTTCTTTTTTAAATTATTTATTTTATTGTTTATCGTCTTTTTCTATAATGTGACAAAACGGCATTTTTACGATAGTTGAGTGAAGATTTTATAACTTTAATAATCGTATTTGTATTTCACATCTAGAGTTACTAACATTTGCAAAACTAAGCATTCAAAGGTCATATTCAGCGATGTACTATAAAAGTTTAACTATATAAATAAGCTTGTTCTTAGATTTCATATTCATACTTGAGCTAGTTTTTAAATATAAAATCTGTAAAGCCCTTGTAAGAAAGAGCTTTACAGACCTGAAAAAATAAGTACTAGTCTTTTGGCTTTGTCATGGAAGATACATCTAAAGCTTTATCCAAATCTTCTATACTAATTTCTCCCCTATCAACATAGCCTAACTCTAAAGTAGCTTCTCTAATTGTTAGGTTTTCTTTCACAGAATATTTCGCGATTTTAGCTGCATTTTCATATCCAATGTAACGATTCAAAGGAGTTACTATTGAAGGCGAAGACTCTGCTAACATCTTGCACCTTTGAACATTAGCTGTAGTTCCATCTACACACTTTTGAGCCAAAACTTTTGAAACATTACCAATAAGAGTAATAGACTCGAGCAAATTCTTAGCCATAACCGGCAACATTACTAGCAAGTCAAAGTTTCCTTGAGCTCCAGCAAAAGCTATAGTCGCATCATTACCTATAACTTGAGCGCTAACCATAATAGTAGCTTCAGGTATGACTGGATTTACTTTTCCAGGCATAATTGATGATCCGGGCTGTAAATCTGGCAAGGCTATCTCACCTATACCAGTGCGTGGTCCTGAGCCCATCCAGCGTAAGTCATTAGCAATCTTTACTAGTGAGACAGCAATCGTACGCAACGCACCAGAGACCTGAACTACGCTATCCTGAGCAGCTTGTGCTTCAAAGTGATTATCAGCTTCTTTGAATGGTAACTGCATATTTTCAGTAATTAGCTCTATAACCCTTGCTGAAAAACCTTTAGGAGTGTTTATTCCTGTACCTACAGCAGTGCCACCTAAAGGTAATTCAAGTAAGTCTGGTAACGACTGCTTTACCCTATCTATCCCTTTGCTAATTTGAGATGCATACCCTGAGAATTCCTGACCTAAGGTGATAGGTGTCGCATCCATTAGGTGTGTACGACCAGATTTGACTACTTTTTCCCACTCTTTAGATTTTTTATTCAAAGATTCGAGTAAAATATTCAGATTCGGAAGTAAGATAGTATTAATAGCATCTACTGCAGCTATATGTATTGATGATGGGAAAACATCGTTTGAGGATTGAGAGGCGTTAACATGGTCATTCGGATGTACTTTCTCACCTAGTATTTGTGTCGCTAAATTAGCAATAACTTCATTAGCATTCATATTAGAAGAAGTACCCGAACCAGTTTGAAATACATCAATTGGGAAATGGCTATCACATTCTCCGTTTATCACTTTTTGACTTGCTTGAACAATTGCTTGAGCTATTTTTTCATCTATAACTTTGAGTTCTGAGTTAGCAATTGCTGCTGCCCTTTTTATTTGACCTAAAGCACCTATATGGTGACGAGTAAGTGTTATACCAGATATTGGAAAATTCTCTACAGCTCTTTGGGTTTGTGCTGAGTATAAAGCATTTTTTGGGACTTTTACTTCTCCCATTGTGTCATGTTCAATTCTGTATTCCATTTTGTGTACCTATTTGAGTAGTGAACGTAAAATTCTAGACAACGGCGTCTACACCTATGACATTTATAATACTACAAATTGATTTTTATGTTGAAAGATAACTACTTTTATTAAAAAATATGTTTAAATTTTACAATTTTTGAGTAGTTTGTTTTAAGAACTACGTAAATAATTTTGTAACTCTTTTTGTAACTACATTGCTACACAAATGTAACTTTACTGTAATTAAAATTTAGTCATGTTAAGTAACATGTGGTTGTACACTGGTTTTGTGTGCAAGAGCATATGGTTTTTACATGAGAGAATGCACTTTGTCCTATTGTTAGAGTATATAAATTTTACATTTAACATAGATTAACAAAAGTAAAAATACACTTTACTTTATTGGAATAATCCTAGTATAAATATGTTAAAAGTAGATAGAAGATACGATATGAAAACTCATTTTATTCTATTTAAGGGAAAATATGTCAAAAAATATATTATTTGTAAATGGTTCGCTTCGTAAGGAATCTTTTAATCAAAAAGCAATTGATTTTATAAAAAATGAACTAGAAGTATTGGGTTACAGCACAAAACAGGTAGATATTTCTCAACTACCTTTTATTAACCAAGATATCGAGTTTCCAGCACCTGAACCGGTAACACAAATTAGGCAAGAACTAAAGAATTCTGACGGACTATGGATTGTAACTCCTGAGTATAACCACAGTTTGCCTTCAGTTTTGAAGAATTTCTTAGACTGGATTTCTCGCTCACCCGAACAAGGTAAAATGGGTGCTCCTGATTTTATAGTAAACAAAACAACTGCTATAAGTGGCGTTGCTGGTGGCAGTGCCGCTTCATATAGTATTGCTCAGACACTAGATGTGGCAAAGTTTATAAGTTTGTCTCCTATTGATAAAACTGTTGGAATTATTCTTCCAGGTGAAGCTTTTACAACTGGAAAATTTGAATTAAGTGAAGAAAACAAGGTAGCTCTAAAAGAACAAATTGATGAATTTGTGAAAGCTTTATAGAGTTCTTATATTTACAGACTATTATCGGCGTGAAAGTGACTTTAGTTTATTTTCACGCTAACTTTATTTTTATGCTCATCTTACCTTATATGGCAAGATTATAACGGGTTTCTGATTGCTACTGCATAGCCATACACTCTATAGTTTTCAGCTAATTCTACTTCACTAACCCAATATTTAAGACCTCTTGCACGCAAAAGGGCTGTTATATGAAAACTATGATTACTGTATCCGCTTATAACCAATAAGTACATATTCGTTATTATCTCAACGTTATTTCGAATTTTCATCATAAGTAAAAGCCTATGAAATATTATCTCAGTATTACAGTATAAAAAATAAAGTAACAAAATCTAAATATACCTATGGCGTAATTAGTGGCTTAAAAACTTAATAACAAAAGTGGGCGAAGGAAAATCCTCCACCCACTTCAAAGCTAGTATTCGCTTAGATTATGCACCTACACGGAAACGTGCAAATGATTCTAGTGAACCATTAGCTTCTGATACAACCTGACCAACGGATACTTTTGGATCCTTAGCATATGGCTGATCTAGCAAAACGCTTTCCTTGTAGAAACCTGCCATACGGCCTTCAACAATCTTAGCAATTGCTGCTTCTGGCTTGCCTTCTGCACGAGTTGTTTCTTCAAGAGTTGCGCGTTCTTTTTCAACGATTTCTGCTGGAACATCTTCACGACGCAAATATTCTGGTGAATATGCTGCAATGTGCATTGCAACGTCGTGAGCTACTGATTCAGCGTTTGCGTCTGATGCTACCAATACACCTACCTGTGGAGGTAAATCTTTAGATGTGTAGTGTAGGTATGAAGTAACGCGTTCACCTGTTAGACGAACAATACGGCGTACTACAATCTTTTCACCGATAACAGCAGCAATTGAATCAACTAGATCTTGTACTGTGCCTTCGGATACTGGAGCTGCCAATAGTTCTTCAAGTGTTGTTGCTTTTACATCTAAACCTGCTTGCATAACTTTGTTAGCAAATTCAATGAACTTTTCGTTCTTTGCAACGAAGTCTGTTTCAGAGTTTAGTTCAATCATTACGCCAGCTTGTCCAGCTTCTTCGTCAATAATAGAAACTAGAATTAGACCTGCTGTTGCTGCACGACCTTCACGCTTAGCAATACCTTTTAGGCCCTTAACACGAATGATTTCCAAAGCTTTTTCAACGTTACCATCAGCTTCATCTAGAGCTTTTTTAACGTCCATCATGCCTGCGCCTGTTTGTTCGCGCAAAGCTTTAATGTCGGCTGTTGTAAAATTAGCCATTATTTTTCCTTTACTACCGATTATTCAGCTGGTGCTTCTTCAACTTTTGGTTCTTCAGCTGGTGTTTCATCAGCCTTAGCCAATTCACGTTCTACATCTTCTGTTGCTTGTGCTTTCTTAGCGTTGCGTAGCTGCAAACCTTCAGCAACTGCTTCTGTAATTACGTGAGTTAGGATGGAAACAGAACGAATTGCATCGTCGTTACCTGGAATACGGTAGTCAACTTCATCTGGATCGCAGTTAGTGTCTAGAATTGCAACAACTGGGATATTTAGCTTGTGAGCTTCAGAAACAGCCAAGTGTTCTTTCTTAGTGTCAACAATCCATAGAGCAGCAGGAAGTTTAACCATATCACGAATACCACCAAGAGTGCGTGATAGTTTTTCCTGTTCGCGACGCATCAATAGAAGTTCTTTCTTGGTCAAACCAGTTGAAGATGCATCTTCGAAGTCAATCTGTTCTAGTTCCTTTAGACGTTGCAAACGCTTGTGGACAGTTTTGAAGTTTGTCAACATACCACCGAGCCAGCGATGATTTACGTAAGGCATGCCTACGCGAGTTGCTTGTTCAGCAATTGTCTCTTGTGCTTGCTTCTTGGTACCTACGAACAAGATTGTTCCACCACGGCGTACAGTTTCGCGTACAAATTCGTATGCACGGTCAATATCTGCAACTGTTTGCTGTAGGTCGATGATGTAAATGCCGTTGCGTTCTGTCAAGATGAAACGCTTCATCTTTGGGTTCCAACGACGGGTCTGGTGACCAAAGTGAACGCCGCTTTCAAGCAGCTGGCGCATTGTTACGACGGCCATAGCACGTCCTTTCGCATTGCCAGTTTCCCGGAAAATGCATCGGGGGTCTTGATTTTCAAAACCCGAGGTTTACGGTTTACAATACCTATTACTAGGTTCTAATGCCTCAAAAACCACCAAATATCTCTATAAAATATAGAAAACAACCGTGGCAGTCAATCTGACTCAAGGCATGTGAATTAGACTGTTTCGAAAAACAATCATCACTATTTTTCCATATTTATAGTACAAAATCTAATTTTATCGATATATTTCCGTAAAAAGACTGAAAAATCAGTCAAATCCCACAGTAATTACAAAACAACACTACATATAAAACTTTATCTAAAGTAGTGCAATAAAGTTTTTATTTCAAAAATATCTTCTATAAATCTTCAACAAACTAAAAGTAACAAACATATATAAATAGCATACAATATTTTCCATATAAATATTTACTTATTTTCTTTAACATTTTTGCTATATTTACCCACTAAAGCCTACGATTGCATATTTTTACAAATTCTGCCTTACCATCTATATAGGCGTCAATATCATACGAATATTTAGTTGTTAGTTCAGTTTTTAACTTAGAATACTGTGTTTTACCTTTTAACTTCACCGTTACTCAATAGAAAACCTCTAAAAAGCCAACTGGCGGTCAGTGTTTTTCATATAACTACCTAAAAATACGTGAAGATAAAACTGTCTTTCTTTTCCCCTAGCTATAGCTAAAAATCTTCTTCCACTAACTGCGTTTTCCCCAAAGTCTCCATAGCCAAGCAAGATAAATTTTTACTAAAAATATCAACGTTTTTAAACTTTTGCCAACAGCCATTACATATATAATTGATTTAGCAGCAAGCTTTGAAACTGAAGTAGACCCTTGTAATAAATATTTACGTAAGTTTTCACCTAATAACTCTAAAATATGTTTTGATTTATCTGTATATTTTAGTTTCCACTCAAAACTATATTCTTCTATACGTAACTATATATATTTCTTCCCTATTCCTTTAAAAGCCTGACATTTACACCTTATCGCCACTATAAAAACACTCGTACCTAGATGGCAAAATCTATAAGTAATATTTTATTAGTAATATTAAATCCCTAAAATATAGCACTTTTGATAAATACATTTCATACTACCAACACACTTTATGCTTGTCGAAAATGCATTACAACAAAATAAATACATTAAAACAAAATGGTGGATACCCCTAAAGGATATCCACCATAAAAGCTAATAATTAGTTGTTAGCCAATTTCTCACGCAAAGCTGACAAAGCTTCATCAGTTGCTAGTGTACCTTCTTCAGCAACAGCTTCAGCTGGTGCTTCTTCAGCAGGTGCTTCTTCAACTGGAGCTTGTGCTGCTTCTTCAGCATCAGCTTCTTTTGCTGCAGAAACTTGTGCTTTGTGTGCTTCCCAGCGAGCATGTGCACGAGCATATTCAGCTTCCCATGCTTCACGCTGAGCTTCAAAGCCTTCCATCCATTCGTTTGTTTCTGGATCGAAACCTTCTGGATACTTATAGTTACCTTCTGCATCATATTCAATTGGCATACCATAAGCTACTGGATCAAATTCTTCAGTAGCTGTGTCTACGCCTTCATTAGCTTGCTTTAGTGACAATGAAATACGACGACGTTCTAGGTCAATATCAATAACCTTAACGAATACTTCATCACCTACGTTTGCAACCTGTTCAGGAACTTCAACGTGACGAACAGCTAGTTCTGAAATGTGAACTAGACCTTCGATACCATCTTCAACGCGTACAAATACACCAAATGGAACAAGTTTTGTAATGTTACCTGGAACAACCTGACCGATTGCGTGTGTACGTGCGAATGTCTGCCATGGATCTTCCTGTGTAGCCTTTAGTGACAATGAAACGCGTTCGCGATCCATATCAACATCTAGAACTTCAACAGTTACTTCCTGACCAACTTCAACAATTTCGTTTGGATGATCAATGTGCTTCCATGATAGTTCGGATACGTGGACTAGACCGTCTACGCCACCCAAATCAACGAATGCACCAAAGTTTACAATTGAGGAAACAACACCAGAACGAACCTGTCCCTTTTGTAGTGTTTCCAAGAAGTGTGAACGGACTTCGGACTGTGTGTGTTCTAGCCATGCACGGCGAGATAGAACAACGTTGTTACGGTTCTTATCTAGCTCAATAATCTTAGCTTCGATTTCACGACCAATGTATGGCTGTAGATCGCGTACACGACGCATTTCTACCAATGAGGCTGGCAAGAAACCACGCAAACCGATGTCTAGGATCAAACCACCCTTAACAACTTCGATGACTGTACCTGTGACGACACCATCAGCTTCTTTAACTTTTTCAATGTCACCCCATGCACGTTCGTACTGTGCACGTTTCTTGGATAGTAGAAGACGACCTTCTTTGTCTTCTTTCTGCAAGACAAGAGCTTCAACCTGATCGCCAACCTTTACAACATCCTCTGGGTCAACGTCATGTTTGATTGACAATTCACGAGATAGGATTACACCCTCTGTCTTGTAACCGATATCAAGTAGAACCTCGTCACGGTCAACCTTAACGATAGTACCTTCAACGATGTCACCGTCGTTGAAATATTTGATTGTTTCATCAATAGCAGCAATTAAATCTTCTTTTGTGCCGATATCATTTACGGCAATAATGCCGTCATTATTGGTGGTCATTAAATAAAACCCCAGAATAAATAGTAGGAACAATTACATTTGTATATAAAGCATGGCAAAACCTCACCATAAAAATATACAAACCTAAATATATAACTTAAAGCCAATAAAAACAACTAATTTACGGCATAAAATCCTATTTTATTCAAAGTGTTCAGCTTTAGTGAGCTGCCTCACGCCAATTATTTCCAAATCCAATACCGACTTCCAGAGGAACGCTCA
This sequence comes from Actinomyces sp. zg-332, assembly GCF_011751945.2. Lineage (NCBI taxonomy): Bacteria > Bacillati > Actinomycetota > Actinomycetes > Actinomycetales > Actinomycetaceae > Tongtianella > Tongtianella jiaweipingae. Next base: position 585,481 of record NZ_CP064951.1, on the reverse strand, counting down.
AAGAAGTAGCATTACCCATAGCTTGTCTAACTAGGATTTCCAGACTTTCACGTTCACCTTCATATACATCAAATATGAGTTCATCATGAATTTGCAAAAGCATCTTAGACTTCATCTTGTTTTCTTCTAAAGCCTTACTAATATTGACCATAGCTATTTTTATAATATCTGCAGCACTACCCTGAATCGGAGCGTTTAATGCTGCACGTCTAGCTGCCTCACGACTACTATAACTACCAGAGTCCAAATCAGTTATATAACGTTTACGTCCAAAAATTGTGGTAGTGAAACCATTCTCACTAGCAAACTTAACCTGCTCATTCAAGAAATCTCTAACTTTTCCAAAACGTTCAAAGTATCTGTCAATTAAGTCACGAGCCTGTCCAACCCCAATAGCTAGCTGGCGACTCAAACCATAAGGACTTAGCCCATAAACAAGACCATAGCTTACCGCTTTAACGTGAGAACGTTGTACATCGGTTACAGCTTCCTTAGGAACTCCATAAACAATAGAAGCAGCAACTTTATGCAAGTCTTCCCCATTTTTAAAAGCGGTAATAAGAGTTTCATCTTCACTCAAATGCGCCATTATTCTCATCTCGATCTGAGAATAGTCAGCAGTCATAAGTCCTTCATATTTATTTGATCGAATAAATACTTCACGAATTTTATTTCCATCATCTGTACGTGAAGGGATGTTCTGCAAATTTGGATTCACTGAAGACAAACGACCTGTAGCTGTTCCATGCTGTTGGAAAGTAGTATGTATACGTCCGTCCTGTTCGTTGATATGTTTCATCAAAGTTTTAACTATTTGATGTAGCTTAATGACATTCCTGTGTTCTAGTACAGCTCCCAAAAATTCATGTCCTGTTTGAATATACAAATCCATCAATGCTTCAGCATTAGTAGTATAACCATTCCTAGTTTTTTTAGTATATGGCATCTTTAACTCATCGAATAGCACACCTTGGAGTTGCTTCGGACTGGACAAGTTGATTTCATGTCCAATAGATTCAAAAGCTTGTCTCTTGGCAAATTCAACTCGTTGATTGAACTCTTTTTCTAGTTCTTCGAGCCTGTACTCATCTATTGCAATTCCAACTCTTTCCATGTCAAAAAGCACATTAGATGTAGGCAACTCAATATCTTCATAAGTTGCATATAAATCACGCTCTACAAGTTTTTCTACAAGCACTTTCTCCAACGATAAAATCGCACATGATAAATCCATAATTTGGCTATCATTTTCAAACTCTGAGAATAAATCTTCTGGTTCTTCAGTATTAGAAATATCGTATCCCAAATGAGAAAATATAAGCTCTTCTAAAATATATTTACTTCTATCGGGATCTAATATATAAGACTGCAGCATTACATCTTGAACATTGTTTATGTCAGTAATTCCATGAGTGTAAAAACTTTGTAAGCAACCCTTGTAATCAAAAAAGACTTTCGACACTTTAGGATTACTCAACAAATTCACAAAAGTAGTAAAACCATCTTTATTTAAATCAAAGTCAAGTTTTGCACACTGCAAACCTGTAGATATATAAACTCTAGATAAGTATGGGTTTTCTACATTCGTATTACCAGTTATCCAGATACCATACTTATCAGATGAATTATTATCAAGCCATTTACTAAATTCTTCATCAGTTACACATGTCTGCCCTTGCGCTTTTGGAATAGACTTACGAGCTTTACCCTTTGTAGGAAATATATCTAAAATCTTTTCCTTCAAACGATTAGAAGAAATAGATGACAAAAATGCCAAAGTCTTTTCTTCATCCATACCTTCAATACGTAAATCTTCCATAGAAATATCTAGCGGCACGGTATCTAATAAAGTATTTAATCTACGATTTCTTCTAACTAACTCAACATTATCTGGCAAATTACGAGTATAACGTCCACTTAGTTCATGCAAGTTTTCAAATATAGCGTCCAAAGAGCCATATTTTTGTACCAATCCCAAAGCAGTTTTGAGCCCAAGTCCTGGAACACCTGGTAAATTATCTGCCTTTTCACCAGTAAGTGCAGCTAAATCAGAATACAAATGAGGAGGTACCCCGAAATCTTTCTCAACAGATTCTGGTGTATATACTAAAGGAACTCTATGCCCTATCTTCGGATAACGTAGAGTAACATTTTTGTTAACAAGCTGTAGTGCATCCCTATCTCCAGAGAAAATAGTTACTTTATCACCGTTGTCCACAGCCATCTTAGCCAAAGTAGCCACGATATCATCAGCTTCATAGTTTTCTTTCCAAAACCACTTTATATTCATTGCATCAAGCAACTCTTGTATAAGGGCTATTTGTCCTTTGAATTCTTCAGGTGTAGGCTTACGTCCTTCTTTATAGTCAGGATACTCATCCTTACGGAAAGTTTTCTTAGAATAGTCAAATGCCACAGCTAAATACCGAGGAGATTCAGACTGCATTAGTAACAATAAACTGTTGAAGAAACCATAAACAGCATTAGTATACTGACCTGATGGTAGTTGAAAATTGTCAGGTTTTATACCATAAAATGATCTAAAAGCCATTGAATGCCCATCAATTACTAATAAAGTTTCTTTATCTTTAGACATATTTTCCTATCGGTAGTAAACCTGACATTATTTACGTATCTAATTTATAACACACTATTATCCAAATAAATTAGATTTATCCAAAGTAATATTATCAATCAGATAACTGATTTATAACAGCATCTGCTACTTCATGCATAGATAGACGCTTGTCCATAGAAACTTTCTGTATCCAACGGAAAGACTCTGGTTCGCTAAGTCCCATTTTTTCCATCAAAATACCCTTAGCTCTATCAACCTTTTTGCGTGTCTCAAAGCGCATACTCAAATCTGATATTTCTTGTTCCAGTGAAGCGATTTCAGCATAACGACTCAAAGCTATTTCAATAGCTGGTAGTAAGTCAGCTTGAGTAAAAGGTTTCACAACATACGCCATTGCTCCAGCATCTTTTGCACGCTCAACTAGTTCAGTTTGAGAAAAAGCGGTTAACATTACCACAGCACAAGATATCTCCTTTAATATCCTTTCAGCTACAGTAACACCATCGATACCTGGCATTTTCACATCTAGTACACATAAATCTGGTTCTAATTCTAGAGCTTTTTGTACAGCAGATTCTCCGTCACCAACTTCGGCTACTACTTCAAAACCTGCTTCTATTAGAGTTTCGACTATATCTAAGCGTATGAGAGCTTCGTCTTCAGCGACCAGCACCCTTCTACCTGTTTTTTCCAACATTTTAACTCACTATAAAATTTCTGATAAAAATATCTTTGACATTTCGACAATATAAATATAATATATAAATCGTTGTTTTGGTATTGCCTCGGTAGCCCAACTGGCAGAGGCGGTCGGCTCAAACCCGGCTTGTTGTGGGTTCGAATCCCACCCGAGGTACCATTTTTTCTTCCAAAGACTTACTAAGGTCTTTGGAAGTTTTTATTTAATATAACTAATACAAAATCGCGTTTTATTGCCGGAAATACAATAGTTCTTCACCAGCTATAGCTTTTTATTATTCTAAAAAATTTTTAAAATAAACTACAAATAATTAATAAAGTAAATAAAGATTTTATTTCCCGCACTACCTATAAATTTTTTTAAAAATATTAATGATTTATAAGTTTATAACTTTTATATCATCATACAGATGTACTTGAAAATAGGATAAAGATATTTACAAAACAAAATGTAAAGCACCGAGTAAAAAGTTGGCTGAATCTATTTGAGAGTATTTACTTTACCAAAATATACAATTATTATCCTCAAGCAATACAAACACAGTATACAAATGAACATTTAATTAGTAGAAAATAGTCAGCGTTCATACTCTAAAAACACTAAAACTATGCCGTTAAATGTAGTGGCACAAATCACACGTATAAAATACCTATAAAAATTCAAGATTATAAACTCTCGATGTACATTAAATACGAGTATTTAGAACATTTACAGGTCAAAATACGATATAAAAGGAACAAAATATAACTTCCATAAAAGATAGTCATACCAGTTCACAAATAAATATCACAAATTTTACGAGAATCTATACATAAAAGTCACAAAACAATCACGAAATAGGTAATTATTTATGGGACAAATACCCAGTATCCCCTATCGTATGGATAATAACTGAATTAATCGAGCCACTAATTCCTGCAGGCATACCCGCTAATATAACGATTTTATCCCCACGATCAACTAATCCTATAGATGACAAAAATTCGTCAGCCACTTGAACCATATCATCGGTATTATCAGCTTGCTCAATAATATAGGAAGTCATTCCCCACGTAAGAGCTAACTTATTTCTAGTACTTTCAAGAGGAGTCAAAGCAATCATCGGTATAAAAGTACGCAAACATGCCAAACGATTAGCGGTATCGCCAGACTGAGTAAAAGTCACCAAATACCTAGCATCCAAACTGTTACCAATTGCTGTAGCTGCACGCGCTAAAATACCTCCCTGATTTTGGCATATAGCACTCAGTTCAGCTATATTTACACCCTCAGTCTGCTCAGTTGTCTCAATAATGCGACTCATAGTAGATACAGACTCGATAGGATATTTACCAACTGAAGTCTCCCCAGAAAGCATTACTCCATCAGCACCATCCAAAATAGCATTAGCGCAGTCAGAGGCTTCAGCACGAGTTGGACGAGGACTGTGAATCATAGAATCCAAAACTTGAGTTGCAACAATAACAGGTTTTGCCATTTGACGAGCAATAGCTATAGCTCTTTTTTGAATCATAGGAACAGATTCCAAAGACATCTCAACACCTAAGTCCCCACGTGCAACCATTATTCCATCAAAGGTCTCGACAATTCCTTGTAATTTATCAACTGCTTGAGGTTTTTCAATCTTAGCTATTACTGGTAAAAATACACCCTTTTGGGTCATAATTTCGTGCACATCTTCAATATCATCAGCACTACGCACAAAAGATAAAGCCACAAAATCTGCCCCGATATCTATTGCCCAAGCTAAGTCTTCCCTATCTTTTTCACTCAAAGCAGGAACATTTACAGCCACACCCGGCAAATTTATTCCCTTATGATCAGATACATATCCACCAATAATTACTTCACATACAACATCTGTATCAGTAACATTTTTAACACGCAAAGAAACGTTACCATCATCAATCAAAATAGTGTCACCTACACGGCAATCTTCTGGTAAAGATTTAAAAGTAGTACCACAAATTTGATTATTACCCTCAACGTCAAGAGTAGTAATAGTAAAAGAAGTACCTGGTTCAAGCCAAACTTTTTCATCAGTAAAAGTTTCTAAACGTATCTTAGGTCCTTGCAAATCAACAAGTATAGCTACTGGTTTACCACATTGGCGTGCAGCAGTTCTCACATTTTTAATCATAGCTTCTTGTTCAGCAGCACTACCATGGCTACGGTTAATTCTTGCCACATCCATACCAGCATCAACTAATGCCTGAATATGCTCTAATGTAGATGTTGCTGGACCCAGCGTACAAACAATTTTTGATTTACGCATAAGAACTTCCAATACTTTTACGACAAAACATCACTGATAAAATCTTCAAATAAACAATACTACAAGTATACCCCTTTAAAATATCTAAAGCTAAATGCTAAGATAATACGAAATAAGAAAATCTGAATAATTTGGGTAAAAATTGTAATAAATAATAATCAAATTGTTTATATAATGTGAACAAAAATATACATTTTCCCAAACATCTGCAAAATACACAGTAAAAATATGTGACTATATCGAAAAAAATTTATAGAATTAATCCTTAGTGTAAAATTTTATAAAATGTAATTATATTTATGAAGAAGAATGGTAAAGATGAAAATAGGATTTATTGGGTGCGGAGCATTATGCACATCAATCATAACTGGTCTTTTAAATAGAAATTACATATCTTCCAGCCAAATTTACATTACTACAAGCAATCCAGAAAATACAGAAATAAAAGCCAAAGAGCTAAGTGTAAATGCTTGTAAAACTAATACAGAACTAGCTGAAAAATGTGATCTAGTGATTCTTGGCACAAAGCCTTTTGCAATCACACACGTAGTCTCAGAAATCGCACAGACTCTAAAATCAAGACAACCCGTAGTTGTATCAGTAGCTGCTGGCACTAGCATAAATAAAATTTATAGCGCAGCTTGTGGATACCCATTAATACGAGTAATGCCAAACATTGGAGCTAAAGTCGCATCTTCTACTACAGGAATATTCCCTTCTGAAAACACTACACCTACACAATTAGAAACTGTTAAAGAACTATTTGAACAAGTAGGTAGCGTAGTCGTATTAAAAAGCGAAACACAGTTTTCTCCTTTTGTAGGAATAGCGGGTTCTTCTCCTGCTTTTACATTCATGTTCATTGAAGCAATGGCAAAAGCTGCTACTAAATACGGTATAGATAAAAAAACAGCAATACAAATTGCGACTAATGCAGTAAAAGGAGCAGCAACACTAGCTGAACACGATGTGCAAAATGGCTCTAGCATGGGTTCACTAATTGATGAGCTATGTACTGCTGGAGGTACAACAATCGAAGGAATACTAGCTGCTGAAGAATATGGCTTATCAAATGCTATTATAAAAGCTGTGTCAGCAACAACAGAAAAAGACCAGATTCTAAATAAGTAAAAATATACTTCGCAAATTATGAGAAGAAAGAGAAAAGAAAGAATGTCCACATTAGATTTACCTGAAAAAGCAAGCCTAGATAATCTAGAAGATAAATGGGGCGAGAGCTGGGAAAAAGAACAAGTTTACTCTTTTGACAAAACAGCTACTCGTGAGCAAGTATACTCTATTGACACTCCTCCACCTTCAATATCTGGTAGTTTGCACGTTGGACACGTCTTTTCTTACACTCATACAGACACAGTTGCACGATACAAGAGAATGACTGGCAAAAAAGTATTTTACCCAATAGGCTGGGATGATAACGGTTTGCCAACAGAACGTCGTGTACAAAACTATTACGGTGTACGATGCGATCCATCACTACCTTACGACCCAGATTTCAAACCAAAATTCGAAGGTGGCGAAGGAAAATCAATCAAAGCAGCAGACCAGACACCAATTTCACGTAAAAACTTCATTGAACTATGCGAAAAGCTAACTGAAGAGGACGAACAGCAATTCGAACAGCTCTGGAGAAAACTAGGTCTATCAATCGACTGGTCTCAAACTTATAGAACAATTGGTTCAAAAGCACAAAAAGTAGCACAGGCATCTTTCTTGAATAACTTAGAACGTGGTGAAGCATATTTAGATTATGCACCAGGTCTATGGGATATAACTTTCCAAACAGCAGTAGCACAGGCTGAGCTGGAATCTCGAGACTACCCGGGTCACTACCACAAGCTAGCTTTCCACCTAGAAAATGGTCAAGATGTTGTTATTGAAACAACACGCCCAGAACTACTACCAGCTTGCTGTGTCTTGGTAGCTCACCCAACTGATGAACGTTTCGAACACTTATTTGGAAAAACAGTTAAATCACCACTCTTTGACGTAGAAATTCCTGTTCTAGCACACCCAGCAGCTGAAAAAGACAAAGGTGCTGGTATCGCTATGTGCTGTACATTTGGTGATATAACAGACGTACAGTGGTGGCGTGAACTATCTCTACCTATCCGTTCTATCATTGGTAAAGACGGCCGTATTGTTAGCGACTTACCAGCATGGCTAGAAACAGAAAAAGCAAAAGAGCTATATTTGCAAATCGCTGGTAAAACAACATTCTCAGCTCGTGAAATAATAGTAAATGCTCTACGTGAATCTGGTGAAATGATTGGTGAACCAGAAAAAACAATGCGTAAAACTAACTTCTTTGAAAGAGGCGATAAACCACTTGAAATCGTAACTTCACGTCAGTGGTACATTCGTAACGGCGGTAAAGCTTTCACTCAGCTAAATAAAGAAAAACCACTAAACGAAGAACTATTAGCTCGTGGTAAAGAACTAAACTTCCACCCAGATTTCATGAGAGTGCGCTACGAAAACTGGATTAACGGTTTAAACTCTGACTGGTTGATTTCACGTCAACGTTTCTTCGGTGTGCCTATCCCAATTTGGTACGAAGTAAATGAAGATGGCGAAACTGATTACTCAAAGATTATTACACCATCACTTGATCAACTTCCAATTGACCCAACAACAGATGTACCTAACGGATATGCCGAAAGCCAACGTGGTAAAGCCGGTGGTTTTGTTGGTGAAATAGACATTATGGACACTTGGGCAACATCTTCACTTACACCACAAATCGCATCAGGATACTTGCATGATGAAGACCTATTCAAACGAGTATTCCCTATGGACGTTCGCCCACAAGGTCAAGATATTATTCGTACTTGGCTATTTACAACACTTTTGCGTTCACACCTAGAGTTCGATGAATTGCCATGGAAAAATGCTGCAATATCAGGCTGGATTTTAGACCCTGACCGCAAAAAGATGTCAAAGTCTAAAGGAAACGTAGTTACTCCTCTGCCTCTAATTGAAAAACACGGTGCAGATGCTGTGCGCTACTGGGCAGGATGTGCAAGACTAGGAACAGACGCATCTTTCGACGAAGGACAGATGAAAATTGGCCGTCGCTTAGCTATCAAGCTTTTGAATGCCTCAAGATTTGCTTTCTCTATGCAAGAAAACGGGTTAGTAAACGATCCAAGTCTAATTACTGAAGATATAGACAAGGCACTTATTGCTACTTTGCTAAAAGTCATTGAAGAAGCAACAAAAGCCTTTGAAGAATACAACCATGCACGTGCTTTAGAGGTAACTGAAACGTTCTTCTGGACACTATGTGATGACTACATTGAATTGGTAAAGACCAGAGCTTATGGAGATAATGCTTTATTCGACGAAAAAGCACAAAAATCAGCTCATGCAGCACTATCAATTGTCATCGATAATGTTCTACGACTACTAGCTCCATTCTTACCATACGCAACTGAAGAAGTTTGGTCATGGTATAACGAAGGTTCAATTCACGTTGCTAAATGGCCATGTGGATGCGGCCTAAAAGAAATTGCTGGCGATACTGCTCTACTTGATCTAGCAAGTCAGACACTTGCAGTTCTACGTAAAGTAAAGTCAGAACAAAAAGTATCACAGAAAACTCCTTATGAAAGTGTAACAATACAAGTTAACAAAGCAGATGAAGAACTAGTTGTAAAAGTTGTAAATGACTTGCAATTGGCTGCAAATATTCAAGGTGATTTGCAACTAGAAACAGCTGATACTCAAACACCAGTTGTTTCTGATTACAAACTAGGTGAACCTCCTGCAAAGGTAAAAAAGTAAAAGATGAGCGGTGATATTATGAGCAAAAAAATTTCATATTGGAAAGCTCCTGAAGCGGTTAAAACGCAAAAATGGATGAATATACCTTGGTTATTACACAGACGCATAAGAAAAAATCCCAACGGCGTCATAATTGAACGTAAAACTGACCTTGGTAATAACTGGCAGAAACTAACAGCTTCTGAATTTGGCGAACAAGTAACAGCAGTCGCTCGTGGACTAATATCTTTAGGGTTACAACCAGGTGATAAAATTGCCATAATGAGCCGCACACGCTATGAATGGACATTACTAGACTTTGCTAGCTGGTCAGCAGGATTAATCGTTGTTCCTGTATACGAAACTTCCTCAGCTGACCAGATAGAGTGGATTCTAACAGACGCTGAGATATCCACTATATTCGTCGAAAATGCCTCATTGCAAAGACTTGTACAGTCCGTGAAGAGCAAAACAAATCTAAAGAACATTTTCTGTATTGAAAATCATGATCTTGAAACTTTGCGCGATCAAGGCAGACTAATACCTCGCCAAGAAGTTACAAAACGTTGCGATAATCTTACAATGGAAGATATAGCGACAATCGTTTACACCTCTGGAACAACAGGTAGACCTAAAGGAACTATACTAACACACTCTAATTTTGTTACTTTATCTCTATGTGGTATGTCTTTCATTCCAGAGGTTGTGAATAAAAAACGCACTAGGCTACTATTATTTATTCCTCTAGCTCACGTTTTGGCAAGATTCTGTCAAGTTCTAACTATTGCTGGACCTGGTGTACTAGGTCATAGCCCTGACATAAAGAACCTTATTTCAGACCTTGGAGCTTTCAAACCATCTTATGTACTAGCAGTTCCACGAGTCTTTGAGAAAATCTATAACACAGCTGATACACAAGCAACTGGTTTCAAACAAAAGATTTTCCGTTGGGCTTCCAAAGTGGCAATACAATATTCAAAGCTTACTTTCACTGAAAAAGGCCCTAACTTCAAATTGCGAGTACAACGTCAAATAGCTAACCGCCTAGTATATGCAAAATTGCAAAAGTTACTAGGGGAAAATGCTGAATTTGCAATTAGTGGTGGAGCTCCACTAGGAGATAGGCTCGGACATTTCTACCATGGTGCTGGAATAAACATTCTTGAAGGATACGGACTTACTGAAACTCTAGGTCCTCTATCAGTGAATATGCCAAATAAGAATAAAATTGGCTCAGTTGGTAGCATAATTCAAGGTATGGAATGTAAAGTTTTAGATGACGGAGAAATCGTAGTTAAAGGTATTTCCGTTACTCCTGGGTACTATCATAACGAAGAAGAAACTAATAAAGCTATAAAAGATGGCTGGTTCCACACTGGTGACCTAGGGTATTTAGATGACGAAGGTTATTTGTATATCACAGGCAGGAAAAAAGACATAATTGTTACAGCAGGTGGAAAAAATGTTTCTCCAGCTATTCTAGAAGACTCTTTACGTGGCCACCCATTAATTTCTCAAGCAATTATTGTAGGTGATGGAAAACCATTCATCTCTTGTCTACTTACTATAGACAGAGAAATGTTACCTGTATGGCTAAAAAATAAGGGACTTCCTCTAATGGATGTTTCAACAGCCATACACAACACACGTGTAATAGAATCTATTGAAAAAGCTATTGAAAGGACTAATAAGTCTGTTTCTCGTGCAGAATCAATCAAAAAATATAAAATTTTGATTAACGACTTCACAATAGAAAATGACTTGCTAACTCCTTCAATGAAAATAAAACGTTCAAAGATTACTCAGGCATACGAAAAAGAAATAAATGAAATATACGATAACTAAATTGTTTATAGCAGGTGTTCATACACGCCTGCTATAAATATTTAAAACTTTTCTATTCGTAAAAGTAAGATTTACTCTAAACAGTACATGTAAGTTTTAGAAATCTTTACTTGCCTATCAGAGTATGTGTAATCACCATTATTTTCATTTTTTCACATTACGCTTAGCTGTGTGGGTAAAAAAAGGATATTCATAAATACTATGAGTAATACTTATAACAGAGTAAAATATAAAAGCATTCTTTATATACAAATAAGAGTATTGATAGACAGATGCAGGCACAAAAATGACTAACACAAATTTTTCAATAAAACCAGCTGAAAAAGATGCAGTTTATAACCGTATACTTTCCTCATTATATGGACAAGCATATGCTGATGCTTTTGGTATGCCATCAGAACTGTGGACAAGAAAGCAAGTTCAAGATTTTTTTGGAATAATTGATGACTTCATTGCTGGCCCTGAAGAAAATATTGCAGCATATGGCTTTAACGCAGGACAATTCACTGACGATACAAGCCAGGCTATAGCAATAATCGATTCCTTTATAGAATCAAAAGGCAAAGTTGATTCCCTATGTGTTGCCAAGCACATAATGGATTGGGCTTTAAAAATCGGTGCCTTTGAAAAAAATATTTTAGGTCCTTCATCCAAAGCGGCTTTAACACAAATTAGCAATAATATACCTATAGAAAATTTAGAAAACTTAGGTGTCACTAATGGAGCTCCAATGAGAATAGCTCCGGTTGGAATGCTTACAGATACAAAAGATATCAGCTTCTTTGAACAGCAAGTATATAATGCTTGTGCACCTACGCATAAGAGTGATGTGGCTATCGCTGGAGCTAGTGCTATTGCTTATATGATTTCAAAGCAAGTTTCAGGGTATAGTTGGTCAGACACTTTACCAGAAACCATTGAGTACTCAAAAGAAATACAGCATAAGTATCATAATACTTTCTCCCCTTTCGTCTATGCACGTATAAATGAGGGTATAAAACTAGCTGAGCGTTTTATAGATGTTCTAAACTCTAGTAGTAAAACAAGCGTTGAAAATACTCCTAAGCATAGTGCTCATGAAACGAATATTTTAAATGCCGTAGACCAAGAATTTGCTCAGCAAGTTTACGAAATAATTGGCACAGATATGCAAACTTATAACAGTGTTCCAGCTGCTTTTGCTGTAGCACACTACTGTATGCTACAAAATGCTCCACTTAAAATTGCTCATATATGCGCTAACCTGGGTGGAGATACTGACACAACAGGAGCTATGAGTCTGGCTATGGCTTCAGCAGGGTACGACTCAAATATTTACCCTAAAGACCATATAAAGCTACTAACTGAAGCAAATAATATAGATTTCGAAAACTATGCTAAACAGATTTTCAATCTGAGGGTTACTTTGTGACAGTTGGGGCATTTTACGGCTAACACATCAAAGGATATGCTAAGTAAGATAAACTCCATAAATTTTTTCCAAAAAACTATCAATTCTAAGGAATACTAGGTTAGTCTTATATTATGAATACTAAAGAAATTGCAGAAAATATATTAAATAATTATCCATTATCACCAGTTCGTCCTCTTGTATTAGTTGGGGGATGTATTGGAGACATAGTAGCAACAATTGATTCACTGCCATCATTGGGCTCAGATGTTAGCGCAAAAATTGTTGATGAACAAATTGGTGGTTGTGCTTTAAATGTTGCAAGAGTCGTAAAAAAATTCGATCTACCAGTTGTAAACGCTATGCCTGTAGGAGTCGGAAAATGGGCTGATTGCGTCAAAGAAGAGTTAAATGAGCTTGATTTACCTATAAATATACAAATAACTGATAGAGATAATGGTTACTGCCTAGCATTTGTTACTCCTGATAAAGAAAGAACTTTCGTTACTTTCGAAGGAGCTGAAACTATACTACGTAAACAAGACCTAGATAAAATATCTGTAACTGAAGATTCAATAGTATACCTAAATGGATATGAATTAATACTTGAAAATGACCTAATTGCTTGGGTAGAAAGTATTGAAAGAGCTAAATTTGTAGTCGATTTTGGTCCAGTTATTTATAACATATCACCATCAATTATAGATATGCTATTACAAAAAGAAGATGTAATTTTTACTCTAAACAAAGATGAAGCCACATTTTTATTAGGTAGTTTAGGGGCAAATGTAATTTCTAATTATGCGATAAAAAACAAGATAGAATTAGTTATTCGCATGGGCTCAGAAGGCGTAATCAGTGTTGATCCTGAAGGAAGTATGCAATATATTGATGCTTTGCCAGTAGAAGTTGTAGATACTATCGGAGCTGGAGACTGTCACACTGGTGCTTTAATTGCTGGTATTAGCTCAAATCTAGACCTAGCTTCATCATGTTTGCTGGGAAATATAAGTGGAGCTTATACGGTAACTCAAGTTGGAGCTAAGAATACTTCCCCGCTTTCTAACTACGAAAAGACTCTGAAGGCTTTGTGTGATAAATAATGCTTTCCATTAGTCACGGCAATTGTGTTGAAACAGAATTTGAGATAAAAAAATCACGTTTTATTACTCAAGTCTATAGAGTTGATTCTCTAGCACAGGCACGTGAAAAGATAGCCTTAGCAAAAAAACAATATCCAGACGCCAGACATCACTGCACTGCTTTCAGCGTGTTTGAAGAAAACATTGAAATACTACGTTCTAATGATGATGGTGAGCCTAGTGGAACAGCTGGTCAACCAATGCTTGCTGCTTTAAAAGGCAGTGAGTTAAAAAATGTTGTTTTTATAGCTATAAGGTATTTTGGTGGCATAAAGCTTGGCACTGGCGGATTGGTCAGTGCCTACACCCAATCAGTTCATGATGGGGTGAAAGCTTGTTTTCGTGAAAATCGTGTTGTAGAAATTGTTAATACTAAGACATATCTCTTAGAAATAGATATGTCTTCTTATGGGAAAATTAGTGCAGATATTTACAATAATAACCTAAAAATCGAAAACACTTTTTTCGAGAACGATAAAGTAAAGTTTATATTGTCTATTACAGACGGTAACTTAGAGTATGTGAATAATACCCTATCTAGCCTACTCCAAACTAATATTTCACTAGAAGAACATGGTGTTTGCGTAACTGAAATTCCAGTAGAATCGTAAACTATATCAACAACACTTTTAGTAGTTTTATTCCATTTTATGAAGTTATAAAGAATTTTTGTTTATTTTAAACTTTTTTAGCAGATAATACTTGCAAAAAACTTTTACAGAACTTATCCTATTCTCGTACGCAAGAAAATCTATATTGGAAGAGAATTATAGTTATGTTATCGAATGCTTTCAAAATGTCTTTCGCTAACACTTGCTGTGCTTGTTTTGTTTGTTCTTACTGTATCTAGGACGCACAATTTTCGCGTCTTAAAATACATCATTTTGTTTGTGCGTCCGTTATTTTTTCAAAAATAATAATATTAAATTTACAACTACTCATATTAAAGGATACATCTATGATTTACTCAAAAGTTACTGAATTAATTGGTTCTACTCCACTATTTGATTTAGGTACACACGGAGAAAACTCAAATATTTATGCAAAATTAGAAATGTTCAACCCTGGCTCATCTGTAAAAGACCGCCCAGCATATGCAATCATCAAAGCAGCTATTGAAAGCGGTGAACTAAAAGAAGGCGGTACTATTTTTGAAGGAACAAGCGGTAACACAGGTATTGCGCTTGCTATGGTTGGTACAAGCCTAGGTTTTAGAGTTGTTATTGTAATGCCAGAATCTATGACAATTGAGCGCCGCAATCTAATCACTGCCTTTGGTGCTGAACTAGTTTTGACACCTGCTAGTGAAGGTATGCGAGGAGCAGTAGAAAAAACTGAAGAGTTAGCTAAGCAAACACCTAACTCAATTATTGCTTCACAGTTTGCAAACGTTGCTAACCCTGCTATTCACTACGAAACAACAGCTAAAGAAATTGAAAAAGATATGGAAGAACTAGGTGGAGCAGATATATTCGTTTCAGCATTTGGAACAGGTGGTACTTTAACCGGTGTTGCACGCTACTTGAAAGAAAAGAATCCTAACATCACAATAGTTGGTATTGAGCCTACAGCCTCCCCTCTTATTACTGAAGGCAAAGCTGGCCCACACAAAATTCAAGGTATTGGAGCAAACTTTATTCCTGAAAATCTTGATACGGATTTAGTCGATGAAGTTATAACAGTAGATAACGATGAAGCTTTTGAAAAGACACGTCATATAGCTAAAGAATTTGGCTTGCTAGTAGGTGTATCTTCAGGTGCAGCTTATGCCGGTTCTATAAAAATAGCTGAACGTTTCCCTAACAAGAAAATTGTAACAGTATTCCCAGATACAGGTCAGCGTTATCTATCTGTAGAGGGTTTATTTAACTAATTTCATAAAACGTTATAAAGAGTGAGAATGCGATAGAGGACATAATGGTAATTAACAGCGTTAACAGAAAAATTTCAAAACGTAAATCTTCTTTGAAGGAAATTTTCAAACTAATGAAAGGAGATTTACAAGCAGCAAAAAACGCAGATCCAGCTGCACGTAATCTACTCGAAGTCGCTTTAATCTACCCTGGAGTACACGCTGTTTGGTCCCATCGCTTTTCTCACTTTTTATGGAATAAAGGAGCAAAATTACCAGCACGTTTTATTTCACAACTTGCTCGTAGACACACAGGAGTCGATATTCATCCAGGCGCGCAACTAGGTAAGAGATTATTCATAGACCATGCTACTGGAGTTGTAATTGGCGAAACTGCAATAGTTGGTAACGACTGCGTAATATTCCACGGCGTCACCTTAGGTGGTGTAGCTATGGTGAAAGGAAAGCGACACCCAACTGTTGGGAACCGTGTTATGGTTGGGGCTGGAGCCAAAGTTCTAGGCCCAATCACCATTGGTGATGACTGCAAAATCGGGGCTAATGCTGTTGTAACAAAATCAGTTCCTAGTGGTAAAGTTGCTGTTGGTGTACCAGCAAAGTGTCTAAATTCTTGTGAAAAAGCTAAGAACGACGATATTATCGTTGACCCACAGTTACATATTGATGCAGCTGATTACTATACTATATAATTCCACTTACAACTTTTATAATGCTGTCTAATAAATAAATTAGGCAGCATTTTTTATGAAGTATATGACTTTGCTAGCTAAAAAACCTATTTCATTTGTTTTCAGTAACTGAAAAATTTCTTTTATATTTATTCGCTAATGAAAAATCTGATTTATATGTATTTATTTGCTAAGTGAAAATCTCTTTCAATAACATAGTTATCATCTATGTATTTGTATGAGTTTAATGCTATTCATTAAATGGTGTAGCGTATGTGATTCTGTAGTGAAGGTATAGTAGGTGGGCTGTAGTGGCGCAGTATGCTGACACTAGCATACGCTATCGTGCATTGGTGTTGTGGTGCATAGTGGGCATTGTCAATGTGGGACTATGGTATTATCTGTGAAGTATTGCTATCTATGTAGTTGGTGTACTGTGGTGCTAGTACGGGTAATTACACTATAAGGTGACGACAGTGGCTAGTAACGGGTACTACGCTGGTTCTTGCTACACTTTGCTTGTCTGTATGACGGGTATAGGGGATAGTATGGGTGACGCAGTACGGTCAGATGCTGTTGATTTGTGGTATGGTCTGGTGCTTTAGTAATGGCAACGTGATATTAGAACGACAAAAGTATGGTAAATACTGAGAAATCTAAATAACAAATCTTATTTATCGAATATATAAATGTGTATAAGACTAATTTCTACGGTAAAACGAGTAAAAATAGGTGTGTGTAAGAAAGCCAAGCAGACAAGCAATTAAAAGTATACAAAAGTAGCTAAGTGGATAAGCATGTGGTGAGTGCATAAGTAACTAAAAAGTAATCAATCAAGTAAAAGTATCTGTGAGTGAGTGAGTGAGTAAGTAAGTAAGTAAGTAAGTAAAACCTTATATAAGTGAATGAAGTCGTCGAGAATAAGTATAAATCCAAAAAAAATTATAAGCCTTACTATCTATACGTAAAGCTTTATAAAATATTGGCGATATTGAACTTTATCCTTACCTCAAAAGTAACTAAAACGCACTAAGTTTTACTTGATATATATGAAACTTGTCTTTTTTTCACGAGACACTCAAATGCTACCTATGATATAAGGCTATCTCTTCCTTCTCCCCTCCGATAAATGCTAAGTTTTACTTACAGATTTACATAAAATAAGCATAATATTCTCCTTATACATTAGAAAGCCTATCTCAAAAAATACTTGAATATAAAAGAGCAAAACTACTTATTCATAAAACTCTGTAATTACCTAATAGACATACAAATAACCTGTATATTTTGTGTACAAGTCATTCTTCGCTCCCCTATTGTAATTTTAAAACAAGGTACCCTAAGATAGCCTCTGCTATAAAAGTTCCTTAATCTAATATTTTCTTCACTGAGAAAACGATTTCTAACCATAGTAAGCAAGTATATACAAGTATTTACACGGTATTTCAAAGCTTTATAAGAAACAAAACTCTATTTACAAACTTCAAAAGAAAATACGAAATATTACGTTACTTATACTATCTACTGCCAAATAGTAACTAAAACAATATTGAGCATAAGTTAAAAACTGAGAGAAATTGAAACAATACCCTCTAGGAAACGTAGAAGAAGGCGTTGGTGAAATTAAGGCTAAGCTTGGTAGATTCAACGAAATTTCAGAACTGATGGCTGCTCCAAAAGCAGATTTTGATACTTTGAAAGCAAAGCTAAGGCTAACCTCAAATACTAGCACTAACTAACACTAAAACAGCATATACAGAATAGCGAAAATGATAGAAATGATACAAAACACCAAAAGTAAATGATTATTATGATGATGGTGGCAGTGATGTTCTTATTGACACTAAGGAGGAAAAGAAGGATAAAAAGCTGAGGAGGAGGAGGAAGAAGAAGAAGAAGAAGAAGAAGAAGAAAGAAAGAAAGAAAAAACCGAAAAACAGAAACCAGAAAAGAAAAAACTAGAAAAGCAAAATTCCAGAAAACAAAAACAAAAAATGTTAAACAGAGAAAAACAAAACGCTGTGAGGGGAAAAATAGCGAAAGGTAAAAGCGAGGAGTTACTAGGAAAGGTTTAGTTTTGTAGGGTGGTATAATTTTACACCACCCTACAAAACTAAAACCGTATCACTTAAGCATCAAATTGCTGAGCTTTTTGCACACGCTTTGTATCATCTAAACACTCTGAAACAACTCTACGCAAAGCGGGTGCTGCATCTTTATGAGTGTCCAACCATCTTTCACCCTCATGTACTGGATCAATCTCAAATCCCATACCTGTAAATAATACTGGGAATAAAGTCTCAACCATTGAAGAAGAAACAGCAATTGTTCTCTCTTTCCAAATTTCTTCAAGACTATTGAAATACTCTTTGTAGTAAGAAACAATTAGCGAGCGATCAGTAACATTCAAGAAACCATCCATAATAGCATTCAAAGTATCGTTAGCTATTTTGGCATCATTCATAATGGTATTCCAAGCTTTATCTTTTGCTTCTTTTGATGGGAATGAAGCAAAAGCACATTCAGCATTCTGATTACCAGTAACTGTGTTATCTCTATCTAGCTCAGCTTTAATATCATTCTCGTCAGCACAGCCACCCTCAGCCAAAGCAATTAATAGCTGCCAACGTAAATCTTGATCAAGCACTAAACCGCTAACACAGTTGCAACCACCGAGCAATTTACGAATAAAAGCATAGTCCTCTTCGCGAGCACACAAGCTAGTCAAAGCCTTTACACATTGCAACTGTATGTCTCCACCAGCTTGACTTGTTTTTGCTTTTTCTTTCAAGAATTCAAAAGCTTTTGCCTGCAAACGACCACGATTTTCAACAGCGCTATAGTTATATACACAAGCTCCTAATTGACGCAATAAAACACGTACTGTTGAAGAATCTTCTTCAACTTCTAGTGCGCGCAAAACTAAATCAACATAATCACTAGCTTTAAACTCGCCGTCACGTACCATATCCCAAGCATTAGATAAAACCAATGAGCGAGGCAAAGTCGAAGTAAACTTATCTATATTCTCAACAGCATAAGCCAATGACTCTTCATCCATTCTAACTTTGGAATATGTTAAATCCTCATCATTTATCAAAATAATATTTGGACGTTTCTTTCCTATAAATTCACTTACAGTAGTGTTTTCTGAGTCGATATCTAATTCTGCTCTAACACTACGTTCAAGTTTACAATCTACTAAGTCATATCCTGCTACAACTAAACGATGTGGTCTAATAGAAGCACCTTCTGAAAAAGCTTCTTGTTGCACCCCAAAATGTGTAATTACACCATTAGAGTCAGTTTCAATAACAGGACGCATAAGGTTTACGCCACTTTCTTCTAACCACACCTTTGTCCACTTAGAAAGATCTCGCCCAGAAGTCTTTTCAAGTTCTGATAACAAATCTGTAAGTTCAGTATTCTTCCAAGCATGTTTCTTAAAGTAAACTTTAATTCCCTCGAAAAATGCTTCACGTCCAACGTATGCCACTAACTGTTTCAAAACTGAAGCACCTTTAGCATAAGTAATACCGTCAAAGTTAACTTCAACATCTTCTAAATCCCTAATATTAGCTGAAATAGGGTGTGTTGAAGGCAACTGATCCTGACGATAAGCCCAGTTCTTTTCCAAACTATTAAAAGTAGTCCAAGCATTTGTCCAACGAGTTGCTTCAGCAGTACAAAGTGTAGACATAAATTCAGCAAATGACTCATTCAACCATAAGTCATTCCACCACTTCATAGTTACTAAATCACCAAACCACATATGAGCAAGCTCATGTAAAATTGTAATTGCTCGGCGTTCTACAATAGCTTCTACTGGTTTTGAGCGGAAAACATACTCATCGCGATAAGTTACACAACCAGCATTCTCCATAGCTCCAGCGTTAAACTCTGGAATAAAAATTTGATCATACTTAGCAAAAGGATATGGATAATCAAACTCCTTCTCATAGAATTTGAAGCCAGCCTTAGTTATATCCATTATTTCTTCAGCATCTAAAAACTCATACATTGAAGCTCTGCAATATACACCTAAAGGTATTTGCCTACCATCAGAAGAAGTAAGAGAGCCAGTATCACCTTTATAAGGTCCAGCAACTAAAGCAGTAATATATGAAGACATAGTATCTGTTGGCTCAAAACAAAATGTCCTAGAATCTTTTCCTTCAACAGGTTTAGGAGTTGGACTATTTGAAAAAGCAATCCAATGTTTAGGAGTTGTAACAGTAAATCTAAACTTAGATTTCAAGTCTGGCTGTTCAAACACAGCAAACATACGTCTTGAGTCAGCAACTTCAAACTGTGAATATACATAAGCCTCACCATCAGCTTTGTCAACAAAACGGTGTAAGCCTTCACCTGTGTGCATGTAGTAGCAGTTAGCATCAACAATTAGCTCATTGTCATCTGATAAGTTTTCTAAACAGATTCTGCTATCTTGGTAACAATTTATATCTACTTCGTTGCCGTTAAGAGTAATAGAATTTACTTTTTCAGCTATTAAATCAATAAAAGTACTTTCTTTTGAAGAACTAGTAAATTTCACAGTAGTAACTGATTTGAAAGTCTCTTCACCTTGAGTTAAATCCAAAATAACATCATAAGAAACAACATTTATATGACTAGAACGTTGCTTTGCTTCTTCGCGAGTTAAATTCTGTCCTGGCATTTATATTAGCTCCTATTTCTATATTCGTTACCAAATTTTCACACGGTCTTGTGGATCCAACCACATTTCATCATCTTCATTTACAGCAAAAACATCAACAAAGTCATCAATATTTTTAACTATTTGATTACATCTAAACTCTGCGGGTGAATGTGGATCTATACTCAATAACCTAATAGCTTCTTCTTGTCTACTCTTAGTTTTCCAAATATTAGCCCATGAGAAAAATATCCTCTGAACACCGTTATACCCATCAATAGTATCGGAATATGGATCAATACCTTTACTAGACTGTGCTAACTTATATGCCTTTATAGCAATTGATAACCCGCCTAAATCACCAATATTTTCACCCAATGTCAAGCTACCATTAACATGATAATTCTCAGATGCGTTTTCTAAATCAGACAACTCGAAAGGTATGCACTTATCGTATTGTTCAACAAGCTTAGATGTCCGCTTTTCAAACTTATCTTTATCTTCGCTGCTCCACCAATCGTTTAAAGCACCAGTGTGATCATACTTTGATCCCTGGTCATCAAAACCATGTCCAATTTCGTGTCCAATAACTGCTCCGATAGCACCATAATTTGTTGCATCATCAGCATTCACATCAAAAAATGGGGACTGCAATATTGCTGCTGGGAAAACAATTTCATTCAACATTGGATGATAGTAAGCATTGACAGTTTGAGGAGTCATATGCCATTCATCACGGTCAATATTCTTACCAACTTTTGAGAGCATAAAATCAAAGTCATATTTCATACTTTCAAAAATTATTTCTACCAGTGACAAGCCATCAAGCTTAAGATTTTCATATTCTTTCCACTTATTTTGATAACCAATCTTATAAACAAAAGTTCCTAGTTTCTGCAGAGCTTTTTGTTTAGTTTCCTCACTCATCCAGTCTAATTCTGTAATTGAAATTCTATAGGCTTCTAGTAGATTAGCTACTAGTTCTTCCATTTTCTTCTTATTTTCTTCAGGAAAATGCCTTTCAACATAAAGTTTACCTATTAAATCGGGAACACAACTTTCAACTAAAGAAACTGCACGTTTCCAACGAGGACGAATCTCATCTGTACCGGAAAGTACTTTGCCATAAAAATTAAAGTTCTCATTTACGAACTTATCATCTAGATATGGAGCATAAGTATGCAATACGTTCCATATCATCCATGTTTTAACAACTTCTACGTCTTCTTCTAAAAATACTTTTATGCCCTCTTCAAAAAATGATGGAGTCATACATATCACGTTATCAAAAGCAGATCCTATTTCACCAAGTCCTAGTTTCCACTCTTCCCAAGAAAAAGCTGTATTCAAGTTTTTTAGTTCATCCCAAGTCATAGGATTATTCATTAAATCAGCTTGGCGTGATTTTACTCTATCCCAGTGATGGTTAGCTATTTTATTTTCAAAGGCATATACCTTATCAGCATTTCTATCCAAACCATATAAAGCAAGCATATTGTTTATATGCTCTACATAAGCTTCTTGAATAGGACGATACTGTTCACTAGTGTAGAAAGACTCATCCGGTAGCCCTAAACCGCTCTGTCCAAAGAAAATAATGTATTTATCAGGATTATTTAAATCACTTTCAGCATCAAAAAAGAATAAAGGTTTGACACCTAATTTAGTATTTTTAGCCATTATTCTAGACAGTTCGGTAATATCCTCAGCTGAATGAATTTCTTCAACCATCGGAGTTATATCTTTATATCCCCTATTTGCAACAGAAGTTTCATCCATAAAAGTTAAATATATAGTTGCAATTTTACGTGATTTATCATTTAGTTCGCCAGTATTTGCTTTTTCAACAATTTCTTTAATAATTTCATGAACGTCTTTTTCACTTTTTTCTAACAAAGATGTAAATGCACCTTCGCGCGATCTATCAGGGCTTATTTTATGGTTTTTTATCCAGTTACCATTTATAAATCTATACAAATCATCTTGTATTCTAACATCTACATCTAAATTATCAGTATCAACGATACCAGCAAACTTACTCATTTTTTCTCCAGAAGAATATTGATTAATAAAAGTTTTAAATATAAATTTTGGTGAAAATTAACATTTAATTTTCACCAAAATTTCATTAGTCACGTGTTAACTTTCTATGAGTTACTCTATGAGGTTTTGCAGCTTCCGCTCCAAGTCTATCTACTTTATTCTTTTCATAGCTTTCAAAGTTTCCTTCGAACCAATACCACTTAGCAGGATTTTCTTCATCACCTTCATAAGCCAAAATGTGAGTAGCTACCCTATCCAAGAACCAGCGATCGTGTGTAATTACAACCGCACAACCAGGAAAGTTCAACAATGCATTTTCAAGTGATGACAAAGTTTCAACATCTAAATCGTTAGTAGGTTCGTCAAGTAGTAATAAGTTTCCACCCTGTTTCAAAGTAAGCGCTAAGTTCAACCTGTTTCTTTCACCACCAGATAGAACACCAGCAAGCTTTTGTTGATCAGCACCTTTGAAACCGAAAGCTGAAACGTAGGCTCTAGATGGCATTTCTACTTGTCCTACTTGGATATAATCCAAACCATCAGATACTACTTCCCAAAGCGTCTTTTCAGGATCAATACCAGCACGAGTCTGGTCAACATATGATAGTTTGACCGTTTCACCTACTGATAGTTCTCCAGAGTCCAAAGGCTCCAATCCTACAATTGTTTTGAAAAGTGTAGTTTTACCAACACCATTAGGACCAATTACGCCCACAATACCGTTTCTAGGTAGTGAGAAAGATAAGCCTTCAATCAAAGTACGGCCATCAAAACCTTTATTCAAGTCTTTAGCTTCAATTACCACATCACCCAAGCGAGGACCTGGTGGAATTTGAATTTCTTCAAAGTCTAGCTTACGTGTGCGTTCAGCTTCAGCTGCCATTTCTTCATAGCGAGCCAAACGTGCTTTAGATTTCGCTTGACGTCCCTTAGCATTTGAGCGTACCCATTCAAGCTCTTCCTTCAAACGTTTAGCAAGCTTTGCATCTTTCTTGCCCTGAATCTGCAAACGTTCCTGTTTGTTTTCCAGATATGTGGAGTAATTTCCTTCATATGGGTACAAGCGCCCACGGTCTACTTCAGCAATCCAACCAGCAACATGATCTAGGAAATACCTATCGTGTGTAACAGCAATAACAGCACCTGGATACTTTTCCAAGTGTTGCTCTAGCCACAAAACAGATTCAGCGTCTAGGTGGTTTGTAGGCTCATCAAGAAGTAATAAGTCGGGTGCCTCTAAAAGCAACTTACACAATGCTACACGTCTACGTTCACCACCAGACAAATTCTTCACTGAAGCATCTGGTGGAGGGCAACGTAAAGCATCCATAGCTTGTTCAAGCTGTGAATCTAAATCCCAAGCATCAGCCGCATCAATTTCAGTTTGTAGCTTACCCATTTCTTCCATCAAAGCATCAAAATCTGCTTCTGGATCAGCCATTAATTCTGAAATTTCGTTGAATCTATCAAGCTTTGCTTTAATTTCACCAACGCCTTCTTCTACGTTTCCTAGAACAGTTTTTTCTTCATTTAATGGTGGCTCCTGTTGCAAAATACCGACTGTATAGCCTGGAGATAGCCTAGCTTCACCATTAGACGGAGTATCAAGCCCTGCCATAATTTTCAAAATAGTTGATTTACCGGCACCATTTGGACCAACCATACCAATCTTTGCACCTGGTAAAAATGCCATAGTAACATCATCAAGAATTACTTTATCCCCATGAGCTTTACGAGCCTTCACCATAGAGTATATGTATTCTGCCAAAATCATCCACCTTTTATCTAAAATGACTACGTTCCACTAGACATTATAGCACTTTAACACAAAGAGACAGTCTCATCATAAGTTTCAATTGAGCTATTTTTAGTAAAAGATTCAACATCAATATTAAAAGCATTGTTAGAACTAGTATCCTCATCATAGCTATTATATTCGGAAGAATTCTGTCCACTATAAATATTACGTTCATACCCACTAGTTTTTCCAAAGCACAAATCTTGTCCTATAGAAATAGCATGTATACATACATCAGTTCCATTGCTATTTTCTTTCTTCCACACTTCAACTTGTAATCGTCCAAAAACAAGCAAATGGTCACCTTTACTCACTGAACTAACAATATTTTCAGCAGTTTTTCCCCATGCTTTTACAGTAAACCAATGAGTTTTGCTATTTTTCCAGTCACCATTAGGAGAACGAAACTTACATGTAGATGCCAATCTAAAACGAGTAAAAGCCACACCTTTACTAGTAGTTATTTGCGTAGGTTGAGTTGCAGCAATACCACTTACATTTATATCAATTGAATGAGTCATATTTTTCCTTACGTTATATTTTACAAGTACTATAATTTTCTTTCACATATACTTAGAAAAAATGATTTTTTTAAAAAATGTGGATAACTAAAACTTTTTATTCTCTCAAGATGCTTCAAGAAAATTTACTAGCACTTTGCCAAGTAATATTGTTATATTTATCAATTAGTGAATTTGTATAAATACGAAGATTTTATTACGATAGATAACCTTAAAATAAAATTTTTATTTAAGTATTAGAAATTTTAACAAAAAAGTTTTATAATACATTGGTATGCCTCCTTAGCTCAATGGATAGAGCAACGGCCTTCTAATCCGTAGGTTGTGGGTTCGAGTCCCGCAGGGGGCACTTTTCTTTAACTTTTTCTACATCAATCTTAGTCAAATCAGGATTTTCTAAAAAGAACTCAAACGGCTCCATCTCAAAAAAAGTATAAAACTCTAAGCCGAAAAGCTCATATCACTTAATAAAATTGTATTTTCATTCTTCATACATTTCATAACATTTTCTACGAAGCCTCGTATTTACAAAACAAACATCGAGTTTTATTGTTCTCATTCCAAGCAGTAATATTTTTACTTATATTCCAAAGCTTGTTATTTTATAAGCAGTATCTAAAATACGTATCCTAAAGGTTTTTACCATATATAGACTGTTTTCGTAGCTAAACAATATTTATGTCCTTACATTTATACAACACGTGTTTTATATATTAGAAAAATTACACAAGATAAAGATGAAATGCTACACCGAAAATTTTAAACACGTTATTAAACACTATTACAACAGAAAGCAATAAATACGAATTACTCAAAGAATTATTCAGCTACTTTTTTCAACTTACGACGTTCACGTTCTGACAATCCACCCCAGATTCCAAAACGTTCATCATTTTCTAAGGCGTATTCCAAACATTCTTGACGCACTTCACATGCTTCGCAAACACCCTTTGCTTCCCTAGTCGACCCACCCTTTTCAGGGAAAAAAGCTTCTGGATCAGTTTGGGCACACAAAGCTCTATCTTGCCAAGAAGACATATCTCCTTCAAACAGCAAGTCATAAAGTGTCACTTCCCCATTAGCAGACACTTTTAGAGGTCCATCACCAAATAAATTCCACACGAAACAAATCCTTAAAATCGTACGTCACATATAAATTACATTGATGTGACTTATAAAGTCAACCCTTTTAAAATAACATTTTGCGTGTTTATACAGAAAAAATCTAAATTTAATGATATCGATACATAATATACTTTTGAAAGAATAAAATATCTGCTATTAAATACCTTTTATCATTCCAAATGCTAAACTGGATATATGAGAATATTGATATGCGGCGGAGCTGGATTTATAGGTTTGAACTTTGCTCTATATTCAAAACTAAATCACCCAGAACATGAACTAATAGTAATAGATAAACTAGACTACAGTGCATGCCCTCAAATACTAAAAGAAAACAAAATTACATACTATATAAAAGACATATCAAATATAAACGAAATAGAACCATTAGTATCTGAAACTGACTTAGTCATAAACTTTGCAGCACAATCACATAATGATAACTCTTTTAATGACCCAGACTCATTCATAAATACCAATATAATAGGAACATACAACTTACTCCGTTTGTGTACAAAGTACCAAAAAAGATACCACCATATATCAACAGACGAAGTTTTTGGACAAATACTTGAAAATCAAGAAAATCACCCAGGGTTTAATGTAGACGATAAATACAACCCTACTTCACCTTATTCTGCTTCTAAAGCAAGTGCTGACATACTAGTTTGGGCTTGGAAACACTCATACAATCTAAAAGCCTCTATCTCATATTCGTGCAACAACTACGGACCCTATCAACATATTGAAAAATTTATTCCACGTTCAATAACCTCTATTATTACTGGTAAAAAACCTCACATTTATGGCTACGGAAAACAAGTAAGAGAATGGATACATGTACAAGACCACTGCTTAGCACTATGGAAAATAATTCTTTCAAATAAAACAGGAAAATATATTATAACTTCAGGAATAGAAAAAACTAATTTAGAAGTTGTGCAGACCATCAATAGGTGTTTTAACAAACAAGAAACAAACTATCTGCACGTCTCAGACAGAAAATTTCACGATTTCAAATATAAAACAGATCCTAGACCATTCCAAAAAGAGTTCAATTTTGTACCAAAACATACAGACTTCGAAAAAGAAATGAAAGACTTATGCCAATGGTATATTAATAACCCATGGTTTTGGCAAAATATAAAAAATGAAGTAGAAGAAAAATATGCTTTAGAAAATAAATAATAACAACAAAAGCATTCAAAACAATAGTAATACCTGTTTTACTAGTACAAAACCAAAATACTAGCAGTATTTCAAACTAAAGAGATAAGTAAACTAAAGCCTACTTATCTCTTCTCATAAACTTTATTGCTTCGTCAATAGGACCATCAAATTTTTTGTCCCCATACTCAAGAACAACACCACGATCACAAATATTAGAAACCATATCTAAATCATGGCTAACTATGACCAAAGACTTACCTTTTTCTTTGAATTCCTTTATCTTTTTCAAACATTTAGCCCTAAAGTTTTCGTCCCCCACAGCTAAAATCTCATCAATCAAAAAGATATCAGGATCAGTATGTATAGCAACAGCAAAAGCTAAACGCAAAAACATACCCGAAGAATAAAATTTAACTTCAGTATCGATAAATTGCTCTATCTCTGAAAAAGCAACAATGCTATCAAAACAAGTATCAATTTCTTCTTTACTCATTCCCAAAATAGCACCATTTAGATAAACATTTTCTCGCCCTGTTAAATCAGGGTGAAAACCTGCTCCTACTTCAATAAGCCCAGCGATATTACCCTTAACCCCAATTTTGCCTGAAGACTGCCTCATCACACCAGAAATAAGCTTTAACATAGTAGATTTACCGGAACCGTTATATCCAAGCAGAGCAACAGATTCACCCTCATTTATATCAAAAGACACGTCTTTCAAAGCAAAAAAGTTATCTTTCAACTTATTTTTTCTGCCAGTAAATGTCCATACAATCATATCTTTTAGAGTATGAGTATTTCGTAAAATAAATTCTTTACTAACATTCTTGACTGATATAACTACATTATTTTCATTTATCATTAGAGTTCCTGAGCAAATCGTTTATCTAATTTTCTGAACACTAGCTCACCAATAATTAAGAATATAAATGATGTAACTAAAGCGATTAATCCCCATTCCCACATACGGGCAGGATTATCAGACGGAGTTGACAACGTAGGTGACCAAAATGCTTCATGGAATAGCTCAACAGCTGGTGCCAAAGGATTCAGCTGATATAGTTTCCAATATACAGTTCCTTGGAAAACATCATAAACGTTATGCCAACTATATAGAACTGGACATATCCAAGTCGTTATCATAAGTATTATATCTACAAAGTTTTCAGCATCTCTAAACAAAACATTTAGAGCAGCAAATAATATACCCAGCCCTAGTGCAAATATTGTAACGATACTAAAAGCAAGTATTAACGCAAGTATACTTGAAAATGTCGGAACCCAACCATAAATCAAAGCACCTACAAGTAAAACTACCAGTTGAGGTAAAAAGTGAGCAATTCCCACAAACACTGATGAAACAGGAAACAACTCACGAGGCAAATATATCTTTTTAACTAAAGCCGCATTTCCCACAACTGAACGAGTACAGTTACCAAATACTTCAGAGAAATAGTTAATCATTATAACGCCAGAAAACAAATAGATAGCGTAGTTATCTACAGCTCTATTCATTTTCAAAAACACACCTAGAGCAAAGTAAAATACAGTAAATTGCATTGCTGGTTTAGCATAAGACCACAACATACCTAGCACAGAACCACGATACCTTGCTCGCAATTCTTTATGCACCAATAATTTCAAAAGGTAACGTCGTGAAAATACTTCCAGCAGCCCTTTACTCTTCCCAGGCTCAGCCAAGTTCTTTGCCTCAATAGCAGTTTTACTCATAACAGCCCTTATTTATTCTCAAAAACTGGACGTAATTCATTATCAAACATTGTTAAAGCTGAAAGAATAGCCATATGCATATCCAAATACTGATAAGTACCTAATCTACCACCAAAGAAAACATTGTTTTCCGCTTCCATCATTTGACGATACTTCAACAGTTTTTCGCGGTCGCTAGCAGTATTTACTGGATAATATGGTTCATCATTTTCCTCAGCAAATCGTGAATACTCACGCATAATAATTGTCTTATCTTTAGGATAGTTGCGCTCAGGATGGAAATGCCTAAACTCATGGATACGAGTATAAGGAATGTCCTGATTTCCATAGTTCATAACTGAAGTACCCTGATAATCTTCTACAGGCAACACTTCACTTTCAAAATCAAGAGTTCTCCATGCAAGATGTCCTTCAACATAGTCAAAGTACCTATCCAAAGGACCCGTATACACTACAGGGATTTTACCAACAACTTTATCCTTAGAGAACTCGTGATTCTCATCAAAGAAATCAGTATTTAAAAGCACAGTAATATTCTCATTTTCAGCCATCTTTTCAAGCCAAGCTGTATAACCGTCTACTGGCAAACCTTCGTATTTATCTGAAAAGTATCTGTTATCGTAATTATATCGAACAGGCAAACGGGTAATAATAGATGCTGGCAACTCGCTAGCTTCAGTTTGCCATTGTTTCGCTGTGTAACCTTTAATAAATGCTTCAAATAGAGGGCGACCAATTAGAGAAATACCTTTTTCTTCCATGTTTGTAATCTCTTTGCCATCCATTTCTTTGGCTTGGTCACTAATCAGCTTCTTAGCTTCTTCAGGACCATAAGCTGAACGGAAGAATTGGTTTATAGTTCCTAAGTTTACTGGCATAGGATATACCTCGCCGTTATAAGTTGTGTAAACCTTATGAACGTAGCTGGTAAAAGACGTGAAACGATTTACATATTCCCACACACGCTCATTAGAGGTATGGAATAGATGTGCTCCATAGCGGTGAACTTCAATTCCTGTTTCTTCATCGAACTCGGAATACGCATTACCACCAATGTGGCCACGTTTTTCAAGAACAACAACTTTCAAACCTAGCTCATTTGCTGCTCTCTCAGCAACTGTTAGACCATAAAATCCAGATCCTACAATTATCAAATCGGGATTCATTTTTCTCCTTACATATTGGTGACACAGTTTATTTTACTGCATTTGAAGCAATTTTCTATCTACTCCAGTTTGTTTTAACCATAATAGTGTACGCTATTTTTCGTATAAAAGTTGGAATTAGTCTGTAAACTGCACGTACAGTTACGTTTCTAACAAATTCTTTTCTTGTAATAAACCCTATTTTTAAGAACTCTTTTTGTAATTTTAACTCAGATAAAAACATTTTATATCCTCCACGTCTAGAATAGGCTCCGGAACCAACTCTATATTTGACAAGAGGTTTAGAAATATTTTTAGTTTCAATATCAAGCATCAACATACGTGCAAATAAGTAATAATCTTCGAGTTTATCAACATTTACGTATCCCCCAGCTTTATATACGAGTGATTTCTTGAAAATAACACTCGGATGTGCATAAGGTGAACGTATTTTTGCTGCTTTTAAAATCTGTACCTTACCGGAAGGCATTTGTCTGAGTGTAGAAGTTACATTTTCATCTTCAATAAACTCAACTATGTCGCTACCCACTAAGTCATACTTATCCATTAACTGAATCTGTTCTTCAAACCTAGTAGGAACTGAAATATCATCTGCATCAGCACGTGCAACACAGTCAAATTTACAATACTTCAAACCTGTATCTAATGCCTTAGCTAAGCCCACATTCTGATTTAAATGTAAAATAAAATAGTCAATATCTAAACTTTTCAAAAGTTCTTTTTTGTCTTTTATAACTTTTCCTATGCTACAGGGAATCGGCCCATCAATAACTATAACTACTTGATTTGGACGCAAAGTCTGATCCAAACTAATCGAATCTACAGCTCTAGCAAAATTAGTGGCATCATCGCCTTTATATACTGGTAACAAAACACTAAAATGCATTTTACCTACCTAGAGGTAACTCTACTAAACCAACTTGTTCAGCAACTTCAGTATTTTCAAAGACTTTTCTAGTAGGAGTATAAAAGTGTAACCCATCCTTCAAACCACGTAGGAAGCACTCCTTTAAAACACTTTTATTATCAGAGTTTTTATAAGTGCGAATCCATCTACGACAAGTTGCTAAAACATAAACAATTCTTTCGAATCCGACAAAAGCCTTAGAATGCATGAAAGTCCACATTTTATTTCTAACTTCATAATAGAAACGCTGACCAGGATCTTTATCAGACCCGGCTAGCTCTTTTGTCAAATGCTTTACTCTGGAGGCTGGAACGTATAATCCCACACGGTTAGCAAGAATCCTACCAGTGTATTCAAAGTCATCATTCCAGATAAAGTAGTCTGCTATCGGAAGACCTTCTTCTAAAATTGCCCTGCTGTCTATAAGAATTGACACGAAAGAAG
Source organism: Actinomyces sp. zg-332 (assembly GCF_011751945.2). NCBI lineage: Bacteria > Bacillati > Actinomycetota > Actinomycetes > Actinomycetales > Actinomycetaceae > Tongtianella > Tongtianella jiaweipingae. Next base: position 553,665 of record NZ_CP064951.1, on the reverse strand, counting down.
CTGTACGAATAGGAATACAACCAATAGACTGCGCTTTTCTAACGCTATTTCTATTCAAGAAAGGACGAGGACGTGGTTTGTTCATAGGATGGACTGTACCATCATGCCATACAGCTTCTGAAGCCAAAACTGCTGGAGACCCATCATACTTTTCCAAAGCCACCAACAGTTCTTCTAAAGCATTTTCTTCAGGAACGCTATCATCATCCATAATCCAAACATAGTTTGGCGAAAAGTCACATATTGCTTTGGCGATACCTGCAGCAAAACCTCCAGCTCCGCCAGTGTTTTCTTTCAAACTAACCACTTGGTTAACTATAGAACTTGCCTTAGCTACCTCTAGTGAATTATCAGTTGAGTTATTGTCGACAACTATCACATAATCACTCAAACGTGTTTGATTTTCATGCGCTTTCAAACACTGCTCAAGCAATTCTTCACGGTTATAAGAAACTATAACAGTAGCTATTTTCAAGGGGTTCATAGTATTACTCATGAGTTATATTTTAACCTGTTTATCAGTTTTAGTAAATTGTTATATTAACCTACTATTTAATAACGATATCGTAAGCATTCCTAAAGACTGTGGCATCTTTATCATATGTTAAGATTCCCCTAAATTCATACCCTGTTTTTTCTAGGACCCTTTGCATTCTTTTATTATCAGAGTGTGTATCTACTCTCACAGATTTACAATTATTCTCTTTGGCTTTCTCGTATGCGAATTTCATTAACTCTTGAGCATATCCTTTACGTTTTGCATCAATAGATACAGCTACTCTATGAACAGCAGCGTATTTGCCATCAACAGCCCACTTGCCGTTCAAAGAAGTCTCGTAGATTCCTTTTTCTTCGTAGGAAACCACACAAGTTGCTATTACTTTAGGTACAGCTTGGTTGCCCATAGTTTCTGAGCCAGCTGAAGTATCTGAATTCGCAGCATTTTGCGAAGAAGAGTCTTCTTCAATGTAAACATATAGTTGCTTCTTTTCATAGTCATCTCTAACTACTTCCATATTGGGATACCCATTTTGCCACTGATCAATACCATCGTTTTTTAGTATTTCTTTTGCTTGTTCAAAAATCGCCATTATTTGAGATAGTTCATTTTCGTTAGCAAGCCTGATTCCCATTCTCTACCTTTTCTAAATCAATATATGTTTACATATCTAAATAGTAATATGCACTTTTATGCTGAAAAATTATAAAATAAAGTATTATTTTACGCTAGTTACTATTTATATTTTTGAATCTTTATTTTCTGAGCTTGTATGTATCTGTGGTTTTTCTACAGGAACATCAAGACTAGAAGTTAAAGCTTTCTTTCGTTCAATAAATTTCGGATTATTTAGTATCAACAAATCATACAAAATTGCAAATAATGGAACAAATATTATCATACCAATTACGCCTAATAAAGCACCACCAAGGGTAATGGCTACTAAAATCCAAATTGGTTTCAACCCCACTGCTTTTCCTACAATACGAGGATAAGTTATGTAGTCATTAAGCTGTTTAGTAATAATGATCATAATTAGAAATATTAGTGCCTTATTAGGAGAATCAATAAACACAATTGAAGCACCTAATAATATACCTGTAATAGGTCCAATCATTGGAATTAGAGACAAAACCCAAATTATTAAAGAAACAACGTAAGCATAAGGGAAATTGAATATTGTCATTTCTGCAAAACATAGTATACCTAGTACAGTACAAACCAAAAATTGTCCTGTAAAGAAATTGTAGAAATGCTTTTCAACAACTCTACCAACTTCACTTACTTTATCTGAAGTTTTCTGAGAAAAAACTACAGCTATGAAGACACTAAAATCTTGGCTAAGCGTTTCTTTAGCAGAAAGTATGTATATTGAGAATACGAATGCTATAAAACCTGCAAATATACTTTCAAAGACTTCAGAGATTCCAAAAAATATTGTTCCAATTATTTGTTCAGATTCGAAAGTAGATAATAACTTAGTTTTTATAGCAGATACATCCAAGAAAGAGGAAACATCAATGTATTTATTCAAAAACTCACTATGTTTTAACTGGTCAATCAAGACTAAAGCCTGATCAGCTATTTTTTGCAAAGAAGTAAGTAGCTGAGGAGTGATTGTGAAAAGTAAAACAAAGAAAATAAATATAACACTTATATAAGTAGTTACTAAGCTAAAAGCTCTCAAAGCAGTAGGATTTTTAATAACTTTTCTAACAACTTTTCTTTTTTCCAAAGCAGACATTGGAATGTTGATAATGAAAGCTAAAGCAGCACCTAGTAGTAAAGGAAATAAAATATGGCTAGTAAGTATTTTCATTGCAAAAGCTATATGATTTATATTTTTTAATCCAACCCATACAACTAAAGCAATGGTTATGATAATAGCCCACTTTGTAATATCTCTTTTATCTTGTGATGTAAATTTCATTTCTTTTCCGCATACCTTACTTCTATTTCATACGAAATGTATAAAATATTAATCGAATATATGATGACATAAAAATTCTATTATTCAAGAAAAATATAAGATTTATTCGTATTTTATCTGTCATCTTTCTATGATATTAAAACGAAAATGTAAAAACTTACTTTAAATAAATGGAAGTTGCAAAGTATTACCTTGCAACTTCCATTTTCATTTACAATTATTTTTCAGAGTCTATCTCTGTTTGTGCTTTTACTGCACTTTCAATTGCCTCTTGTAACTGTGACTGAGCTTTACCATAAGCTGCCCAATCTTGTTTCTTCAAAGCATCGTTAGAATCATTTATTGCTTTCTTTGCTTTGTGTAAAGCTTCATCTAGCTTAGCTTTAGAGGTCAAAGTTTTTTGCTCTGGATTTTGAGATTTATCAGATCCTTCATCAACTTTATTTTCTTCAGTGGTTACACCTGAGTCACCACCAAATACTTGGTCAAGAGACTCTTGAAGAGTTGAAGCGAATCCAACTTTATCGCCAAAGCTTACAAGTACGAATCTTAGCAATGGGAAGGTCGTACCCTTGGATGCTTGAACATATACAGGCTGTACATATAATAGTCCCCCACCAACTGGCAAAGTAAGTAAGTTACCTCGTACAACTTGAGAAGACTGTTGAGCAAGCAAGTTCAACTCAGTCGAAATCTTATTCGTCGAGTTGAAGGTATTTTGTACCTGACCAGGACCTGGAACTGTCAAGTCACGTGGAAGTTCTAGTAGTCGTAGCTTACCAAATCCTTCACGTTTCTTTCCAGGGGTGTTCCCTGTTTCAGAATCAACTGCTAAGAAACCAGTCAAAATTTCACGGTCAGTATTACCACCTGGCACAAATACTGATGTCAATGAGAAGGTTGCTTCTTTTTGATCTGGCATTTGCATTGTCAAGTAGAATGGTGGTTGCAAATCACTTCCTGACTTAGTTGGATCAGTTGGATTCTTCCAGAAGTCACCGCCTGAGTAGAATGATCTAGCATCTGTTACGTGATAACGTGACAAAAGTGTACGTTGCATTTTGAACAAATCTTCTGGATATCGCAAATGAGCCATAAGGTCACCAGAAATTTCGCTTATAGGACGTACCTTTGTGTTGTAAATCTTGTTCCATGTCTTTAACACAGGGTCTTTGTCATCCCAAGCATAAAGTTTAACTGAACCATCATAAGCATCAACCACAGCTTTTACTGAGTTACGAACATAATTTACAGATTTAAACTGTGAAGCATTACTTGTACGAGTTGAATCACTTGTTGCTTGATTAAAAATATAATGTGCTGAATATGGGTAGTTATTAGATGTTGTGTAACCATCAACTATCCATACTAGACGTTTCTTAGTCTTAGGATCACCATCAGTGTCTACAACAGCTGGATACATTTGCTTATCCAAAGTCAAATATGGAGCTACTTTTTGTACACGCAAAATAGGATTACGATCATACAAAATCTGAGACTTCTCATTTACTTGCTTCGAGAACAAAATATCGTAAGAACCAAACTTAATTGCATACAACAATTTGTTTAGGATGCTTCCACCTATGTTTGGCCCAGCATCACCAGTAAATGTAGTGTTTACTTGACCATTCTTAGCTTTGTCATCTGGATAATCTAGTTCTTGTGGTTTAGTTCCCTTAGGAGCCCCAACAATGGAATACTGTGGTGAGTTCTTTCCAAAGTAAACTCTTGGCTCATATTCACCCATTTGTCCCTCAGAAGGAATACCTTGTTCCCAGAAAGCTGGTCGACCATCATACTGTGTAGTGTTACCAAATGCTGCAACTACACCGAAACCATGAGTATAAACTGTGTGATCGTTAACCCAAGTACGTTGAGCTGCACCCAAACCATCTTGATTCAACTCACGAACAGCTATAACTGTATCACGTTGCTTTCCTTCGATATTGTAACGGTCAACATATATTTCAGAATCAAAATCGTAATACTGTCTGTTCTGTTGAACTTGACGGAAAGTAGGTGAAATAATTGTAGGATCAAGCAAACGAATTGATGCTGTAGATTCACTATCTTCACGTAGCTGTCCAGGAGAAGCAGTAGTTACAGCTTTATATGTCTTTTTCTCAATTTTATCTAAACCATAAGCATTCAAAGTCGCATCAATATTTCGTTGAATATATTTTGCCTCTAAAGCCTGAGCATTTGGATCAACTTTGAAGCGTTGGATAAGCATTGGATATAAATTACCAATTACAAGAGAAGAAATAATTAATACTGCAACGCCTGAGATTGGCCATTTCCATGAAGAACGAGTCGCACTAAAGAAAAATAGCAATGCAATCAAAATTGAAATTACTGCCAAAATAGTCATAGCTGGCAAAACAGCATTAATATCTGTGTAGTTAGCTCCATCGAATTTATTTCCACTATTTGTAAGTAGTGAGAAACGTGAAAGCCACCTTATAGAACCTATAACTAGTGCAACGAAAGCTATCATTACGCTTAAATGAATCCATGCTCTACGATCAACTTTAAGCTTTGGAGCTAGTTTTATATCACCATATAGATAATAAATAATCGCAGCATAAACCAAGTTAGCAACTACAAGAATTAAAATGAACTCTAAAAGCAAACTATAGAAACCTAATTTGAAAGTATAGAAAGAAATATCATACCCAAATTGTGGATCTTTTTTACCAAATGGTGTTGAATTCCACCATAAAGCAATAGCTTCCCAATTAGTAGCAAGAATAACACCGCGCCATAAACCAACAAGCAACGGAACTACTCTTAAAGGAGCTTTTAGCATTGCTCTATTCTTGCGCATTGCATAAATTGCACTACCTTGCATACCATCTACATGTCCACGAATGGCAAAAAAACTGGTAGCATACATCGTCACAGAGAAAACTAACACCGATACCAAAACAATTACTGCCTTAGCTATCCAACGTGTAAATAAAATCCCCTGATAATTTATTTGCTTATACCATAAAACTTCAGTCCAAAAAATTGATCCTAAATAGACTCCTCCCACTATAGCAACTAGTACTGCAATAGTGATGATTAAAGGCCAAGGTAATTTTTTAGGCATATTTTTAGGCATATTTATCTTCGAAAAATCAAATTTTATGTCCACTATAATCCTAAAATTTAATAATAAAATACTATTTCATTATACCAAGGCGAACTTTAAGTGCCTAATGTCTAAATAATTCCTGTACAATATTTGCCATGAGCGAAAATAATGATAATGAAAAGTCGATTTTTGACCAAGTAGATTCACATCAAATAGCTGTGGCATTAGCAGTAAAAGAAATTTTCAACACAGTGATTTCTCAAGGCTTAAACCAACCAATACGACTGTTTTCACTAGTAAAATCAACTAAATTAATAGAACTACCAAATCTAGATGAAGATCTTAAGAATAACTTAAAAAACTCTTTAGAATTTGTACCTGAGCATTTAAGTTCAATCGAGCAAGAAAACATTCCTCAAATAGAAATAGATGAACTACTTGCACAAATAAAATGGGATGAAGAAGTAGACGGCTGTGCAATATACATGGAGCAAAATGCAGTTGACCAGCAAAGTCTGGAAAACGCTCCACAAGATGAACAAGAGCAACTCGAATACTACAAAAACCACGAAAGCTTCACAAAAATCTGTGTCTGTGCTGGAGTCCACAAAAATGGCACGAGCTGGACTGTACTAAAAGTAGTACATGATGCGAATAACCTAGAAGATACTGAAGAGAGTAGATCTGGGGTAAATATAATTCCTGAAGTTACCTCAGCACTGCTTACAACATTCGAGTAAATTTTATAAGTTTAGTAGCAATATTTAATGGCAATGCTTTGAAAATATAAATCTTGTATTGCCATTATTCACGTAACATACTCATATATGACACTACTAAGCTACTTTCTTACAGAGCTAAACAAACTAGACTAGTATTTACCAAAATTTGCATGTCAATAAATATTATCCACCAGAAACATCAAGTTCAGCTTCTTGAATTTCTGACATATTTTTCTCATCAAAGTAAGGTGAATCTAACCAGCCTTCAGGTAAATGTGGCTGTTTTTCTGTACCTATTCGCCCTCTAGGGCCATCAGCAACAATAGGTGGATAAGGTTGAGATAAATCTAGCTCATAAAGACCTTTTTTAAGCTCATCATAGGTACTGACTAGCTGTAAGCTATGCCTTGTTTTGCCTCCCACGCTAAAACCACGCAAATACCAGCCTATGTGCTTACGCATTTCTCTCATTGCTTTATTCTCGTCACTAAATTCAGTAATCATTAAGCGAGAATGTTCTAGAATCATTTCAGCTACTTCAGCTAGTGTTGGCCTTATTTTTTCACTGCTTCCATGGAAAATATTCACTATATCCGTAAATAACCAAGGCCTACCTTGACAACCTCTGCCAATTACTACACCATCGCACCCTGTTTGTTCCATCATGTTAATAGCGTCTTGTCCAGTGAAAACATCTCCGTTTCCTAGTACAGGGATAGAAAGGTCATCTTTTAATCTAGCTATATATTCCCAATCAGCATTGCCACTATAGTATTTTTTTGCTGTACGAGCGTGCAATGTGACAGCAGAAACACCGTTATTTTGTGAAGTTTTTGCTGCTTGAAAACACGTAATGTGTTCATCATCAATACCAATACGCATTTTTACTGTAACTGGTATATCTTTACCACCGTTATTAGCGTATTCTTCAGTTGCTAAAACTGCATTCTTCACAATGTTTTCAAATAGGTCTTTTTTCCAAGGAAGAGCAGCTCCTCCACCTTTTCGAGTCACTTTTGGAACTGGACACCCAAAATTCAGGTCAATATGGTCAGCTCTATCTTCAACACACAGTATTTTTACAGCTTCATAAACTGTATCGGGATCAACGCCATATAGCTGTATTGACCGAACTCTTTCATCTTCGTCAGGTTTTACCATACGCATAGTTTCAGGAACGCGTTCAACAAGTGCTCGTGTAGTTACCATTTCACTTACATATAATCCAGATGGTGCATCAACGTATTTTTTAGCTTTTTGCAGTTCGTTTTTTAGGGTAAGCGGTAAACCTTTTTCTCCTTCTAACCTGCAAAGTTTCCTAAAAGGAGCATTGGTAACGCCTGCCATAGGGGCTAAGATAACTGGCGTCCATACTTTAATAGGTCCTATTTGTAACATTGTTCTTTTCTTTTCGTCTAAACCGCTTTTATCATTTTTCATGATTCTAATTACTTAATTGTACAGTGAACTACAATATACTACCTTATTGTGTATATTTGTCTCAAATAATGTTTACTCAGTAAAGTTTATCGTTTTTCTTAGCAGTTTTCTTCACTAGTGTAGCTGCCAGTAAAGTCGTTAGAGGAATAGCTAAAACTAGACCTATAGAAGAAATAAGTGTTCTTATGATTTCTTCGGCTATATGGTAGCTAGATAGGAGCGAAACTATGTCTATTTTAACTAAACTTGCTAGCAAAATTGTGGTAAAAGCACTGCCTACATAAGCAAAGGCTAGGGTATACACAGTGGAGGCAATATGATCTTTACCTATAGCCATACTTCGTTTGAATATTTCGTAGATACTCATAGTGGGATTTAACGAGTAAATTTCCCACACAGCACTAGCTTGTGTAATAGTAACATCGTTCAAAGCTCCTAAACTGGAGATAACTATTCCACAAACTAGAATTTGTTGCAAGTTCAAGTTAGGGAAATATCCTAGCAATTGCAATGGTTCTTCCCCAACAGCGCCGGAGAGTTTTCCGTACTCTACTCCTAAGAACCCTAGTATTAAAGTAAATGAGAGTCCAAGCAGTGTACCTAGTAAAGCTGTTGTTGTGCGAATAGAGATGCCGTGTGCTAGATATACTGATAAAAATATCATCATTAGAGCGGCAACTATGACGACAAATATTGGGTTTTCACCTTCTAATATTGCCGGAATCATAAAGAAAGTGATTACGAAAACTGAAGTAATTAAACCGAAAATTGCAGCTAAGCCTTTAAATCTGGCTACTAAGACTACAGATAAAATATATAACACTACATATACTAAAATAAAATTGTGTCTTTCATAGTCCCAAAATATGTATTTTGTACCTAATTTTTGGTTAATATCACTTTTTATAGTTGTGATTTCATCAGATACTTTCATTCCGTTTTCAAGTATTTCCTTAGGAACATGTACTGGAACTATTCTTGTTTTATTTGTATTAGAAGTAGTATTTGTAAAAGTATTTTCTATACGCCCACATACTGCGTTTTGTAGCAAATCTTTGTTAGTTGTATTATCCACACAATCGGACACTTTGAGTGAAATAACCTTTATTTTTACTACTTTAGAGTTAGAAGAAATTGGATTTATTTTTTTGAAGTTCCCTTTGGGAGGATATAGGTAGCTAGCGCTTACTATAGTAAATATCAGTAAAGGAATTACGATACAAAATAGAAATATTTTTATTCTTCTTCTTTGATAATCTTCTATCTGTATGTCATGTGAGTGAGAATGTGAATGCGAGTAGGCATGAGAAGAAAACACTCTATTTTTTGTAAATAAAGTTGTAGTTTTTTCTCTTCTGTTTCGCTTTCTGACCTTAGGTGTTTCGTTAAGCTTTTCTTCAGTAAAATTAGAACTTTCTGTGGTGTTTGCTGATAAATTTTCATCAGATTTTTTGCACTCTATCTGTGAGTTGTCCTTATCATATGAACCTTGAGTAAAGTCCTCGTTTTGCTCATTTTGCATTTTCCACCACTCTTATAACTAAAATGGATAAGTGGCTGTGTAAAATATTTTACACAGCCACTTTAGTTATTAACATCCGATTAGTTTACTAGCAAAGTAACTCTGCAAGTTTTCAATTGGAATACGCTCTTGTTTCATGGTATCACGATCACGCACTGTAACGGCTTTGTCTTCTAAAGAATCAAAGTCAACTGTTACGCAATATGGTGTACCTATCTCATCTTGTCTACGATATCTACGACCAACAGCACCTGAATCGTCAAAGTCTATATTCCAGTATGCTCTTAGACTCTGAGCAATTTCTTTAGCTAGAGGTGATAAGTTTTCGTTGCGAGAAAGAGGTAAAACAGCTATTTTCACTGGTGCTAAGCGAGGGTCTAGTTTCAAAACAATACGCTTATCTACTCCACCCTTAGTGTTTGGTGCTTCATCTTCGCAGTAAGCGTCAACTAAGAAAGCCATTAGTGAACGTGTAAGACCTGCAGCTGGTTCGATGGTGTAAGGAATGTATTTTTCGTTCTTAGTCTGGTCAAAGTATTGTAAGTCTTTGCCTGAGGACTCTTGGTGAACTCTTAGGTCATAGTCTGTACGGTTAGCAATACCTTCTAGTTCTCCCCATTTGCTACCTGTGAAACCGAATGTGTATTCGATGTCAACTGTTCGTTTTGAGTAGTGTGATAGTTTTTCTTTAGGGTGTTCGTATAATCTCAAGTTATCTGGGTTTATGCCCAAGTCCACATACCATGCAAAACGCTGATCAATCCAATATTGGTGCCATTGTTCATCTGTGCCAGGTTCGCAGAAGAATTCCATTTCCATTTGTTCGAATTCTCGTGTTCTAAATATGAAGTTTCCTGGTGTGATTTCGTTTCTAAAGGATTTTCCGATTTGTCCAATACCGAATGGTGGCTTTTTGCGTGCTGATGCCATTACGTTAGCGTAGTTGACGAAAATACCTTGGGCTGTTTCTGGACGTAAAAAGTGTAGACCTGATTCGTCGTCTACTGGTCCTAGGTATGTTTTTAGTAGTCCTGAGAATGCTCGTGGTTCAGTCCAAGCTCCTGGTTGACCTGTTTCAGGATCGTTGATATCTGCTAAGCCGTTTTCTGGTTCATGTCCGTGTTTTTCAATATAAGCTTCAATTAGTTCATCAGCACGGTAACGCTTGTGTGTATGCAAAGATTCGACTAGAGGATCAGTAAAAGCATCAACATGACCAGAAGTAACCCAAACCTGCTTAGGTAAAATGACTGACGAGTCAAGGCCAACAACGTTATCTCTCATGCGAACCATGTAATTCCACCATTGGCGTTTGATGTTTTCTTTTAGTTCAACACCTAATGGCCCGTAATCCCATGCTGATCTTGTACCGCCATAAATTTCACCACATGGGTAAACAAAACCTCTACGTTTTGCTAAATTGATTACTGCATCAAGTCTTGATGGTTGCTTAGCCAATTCTATCTCCAATTTCTTGATCTAAAGCTGATTATCCGGATTGATAATTGCTAGTATTATTATATATAAACAGTAATTAAAATCATATTTGCTTATTTTTAGATTCTTTTTTGTGTTTTTATATATAAACTTATACTAATAACTATATCTCAAGTAGTAGGTAAATTGTTGTCTAAGATAACTTTTTGTATACTTTAATATAGTTTAGTCATGGAGGAATAATGCAACGAGTTACTAAGCAACGTGTTATCATAATGAGTTTTTTGTCTAAGCAGAAAGAGTTTTTGTCAGCTCAAAATATTCATGATGCTTTAAAAAACGGTGGTGAAACAATTGGCTTAGCAACAGTTTATAGGACTCTCCAATCCTTAGCTGAGTCAAGGCAAATTGATTCTATTCGTTCCACTGAAGGCGAAATTTTATACAGAAAATGTGATTTGGAAGAACACCACCATCATTTAGTTTGTAAATCTTGTGGAAAAATAGTTGAGATATCTGGTGATGTATTTGAAAAATGGATTGATGATGTTGCTCGTCAATATAGTTTTCATCATATAGAGCATGTAGCTGAATTATTTGGAGTGTGCTCGGCCTGTAATAAATAAATATTTTACCTGTTCGTTATATTATCTGTTCTAGTTTGTATATTATTTGAAAAGCAGAGCAAAGATTTTAATCTATTGGTATGTAATTTTGTTCTTTGTCTAGCTTGTAACTTTGTCTATTGCTCCACCAAATCTTCTATCTCTATTAGTGTAGTTTTCAATAGTCTTATATAAGTATTCTTGGTTCATATCTGGCCAATATACATCTAAAAATTCAAATTCAGCGTATGCGCATTCCCATAGTAAAAAGTTCGATAAGCGTTTTTCTCCACTAGTTCTTATTAGGAGGTCTACTGGGGGTATTTGTGGGTTGTATAAGTATTTTTCAAAAGTTTTTTCAGTTATTTTGCCTTTAATTTTACCGTTTTCTTTATCAGTAATTATCGCGTTAACAGCGTCTAGTATTTCTAGTTGTCCCCCATAGTTAATACACATTTGTAAAGTCAGCCCTGTGTTATTTTCCGTAATTTTTTCAGCTCTTTCTAGCTCATTTATTACGCTTTTCCATAGTTTTGGCTTGCGTCCTGACCATAGTACTTTAACTCCCCATGCATGGAGCTGGTCACACCTTTTACGTAGAACTTCTCGTGAGTAGCCCATTAGAAACTTTACTTCACTTGGTGATCTTTTCCAGTTTTCAGTGGAGAATGCGTAGACTGATAAGAATTTTACGTTTGCTTGTATTGCACCTGCTATAACTTTCATTAGAGCTTCTTCACCAGCAATATGTCCTTGTGTTCTAGGTAAATTGCGTTCATTTGCCCATCTACCGTTACCGTCCATAATTATTGCTATGTGTTTTGGTGATTTTGATGTATCAAAGCTAGGAGCATGCTCATATTCTTGTAAAAATGTTGTTTCCATGTTTTAAACTCCTAGTAAGATATTTTTTATAATTACAGTTATATAATTTTATTACTATTTTCGCTTTTAAAGAAATAAACATTATTTATAAAAAGTGACATAAATATCAATACTAGTCGTAGTCGTATAGTAATAAGCCCCCTTTATTATGAAAGAGGGCTTTGTAGAAAATATTATTCAGATTTTGCTAATTCATGAAGGTCTAGAGTGTACCCCATAATTTCACCAACATCTTTTATTTTTCCTTTTACAATAATATTTTGGTCTTTATTTAGTTCTGATAATGCTTTCTTTTGCTCTTCATTTTGAATAAAGCTATTGTACTCCGTCAAATCCAAATTCATCATCAAAAGGTACAATTTGGAAGTATTCTCCACTACTGTCTATTATTCCTAATTTACCTTTTAGTTCTACATATTTACCTTCATATTTTTCTGTAGCTTTTAAAGCATTAGCTTCTAAATCGTCTGTAAGTTCTCGAACTTCATGTGTTTCGTAGTTTTTTGTTTCCTCTTTTTTAGCTTCTTTGCTATTACTACTTTCAGCTACTGGAGCATTGCCTTTAATCTCATCTTTATTCGCTGTATAAATAGATCCAATTCCAACAAGTACTAAAAACTATTAGTATAAATGTCAACATTTTATGTCATACAAAGTAGCTCTTCTGAGCCTTTTCTTCAGTCATTATTTTAACCCCTTTGTTATTTGTATTACGAAACCTAACTCTAACTTTTTCAAAAAAAAAAAAAAACGATTTTACTAATTTTTGGGTAAAATAATCGATTTAAATTAAGATTTTGTTTTTCTAAACAACATAAAAATAATAAAAGTATATGAAACCTTATACATACAGCGTTTTATTTTTGGGTAAATAGCCATTGTTTATAAGCTAACTATTCGATTAAATACTCTACCTAAATACTCTGTTCTATTGGTCTTTCAAACAATACTAGTAAATATAAAATTATATGGTGCAGAAAATCTGTTGTGCAGTCAAATATCGTTAGACAGAGAAATACAAATTTATCAGCATAAATGCTCACAATGTGTGACTTATTTCACATATCTGAAAAATGATTACACTATTGCACCAAAAGGTAAACTTAGGATTGCCTAAGAAAACTTTTCATCTTAAAATTTATAGTGTCAGACAATTTAAGGACACTAAATGAATAGTATAAAACGATTTATAACAGTCTTAGCTGGTACAGCAGTATGCTTAACACCACTACTAAGCATCACAGTCGCTAATGCTGAAGAAGAAAAGCCAGGATTTTCTACTTTCACAGCGAGTGAAAATGTAAAACCTATTCCAGAACAGTCAGTATTCGTAAAGTTCTTACCAGATGGTAAAAACCTACAAGTTTTACAAGACAACTCTTGGAAAACTCCGCAAATCAATGAGGATAATGTGGAGACAAACACTCGCGGAGTTTTCTACGGCTACGACACAGCAGCAAAACAATCACACACATTAAACTCTGAAATTCTAAAAGGTCCATACGAAAGCATATACTCAACCGGTAAATATGTAGCAGTATACATTCAAGGACGAAACGCTAAATCTGCAAGTATAGTAATATTAGATGCAACTACTGGTAAAACAGTATCAACTATGGATGGCTTCGCAAAATTCCCTGATTCAACAGCTTTAACAGCATTAGATGAGTCTACATTTTATGCAGCTAAAGGCTCAAACCTATATAAAATAAATGCTGAACAAGGCAATAGTGAAACTTCCACCATTGAAGTAAGCAAAGGTCAAAGCTTAACTTCCCCTCAAATCAACAAGGGAACAAAAACTCTATATCTACTACAAAAAGGTTTCAAAGCCTCAAGTTTGAGAGCATGGAATCTAAGTACAAACACTCTAGTAAGTGATTTCAATGTTGATTTAGCAAATCCAAATGTTGAAGGATTTAGCGCTGGAGCTAAGCCTCGCCAAATTTTACTAGATGAAGCTAAGAATCGTATATACGTACTATATTCACCTGCTCCTGGAGGAAATAATCCTCATTTCCTAGTTACCTATAATCTAAAAACACAAAGTTTTGTAGGCAAAGTAATGCCACTTGGCAGCAATACTGTAGATTTGAAACTACATCCAACTTCACACGAAGTAATAGCGGTTTCAAGCTATGACAACTCCATTTACGTTGCTAATCCAGGAACTTTTGAATCTAAGAAAGCTCTAGATTTAAATGATTATGTAGTACCAGCTGATAAAGCAGATGCCTCTGCCGCAGGCAAAGCTAACCTATACGCAATTTCCTTAAATAACGATGGAACAAAAGCCTATGCTCTTTCTCCTTTCCCGACAGCACTTATAGGCAAAGGATTTTCAACCGCTATTGAAGTAAATATTACGCCAGCAGCTGATGTAGTGCCTAATGAAGATCAATCACCTACACCTCCCCCAGAACCTAATGCTCCTGAAAAGCCAAAAGACGAGTTCAAGCTACCAGAACCTGTAAAGCCTGTACTTGAAGGTCACGATGTAAAAATTAAAGACTCAAGCCTTAGCTGGGGATTTAGTGACTATGCCAAGCTTTACTGGGAAGACAAAGTAGATAAAAATGTTGAAAGAATAAACCCAGGTAAAACTGACGCAACTTATAAATTTACTAAAGGAACTGGTTTAGCTAATAGTAAGACTGGTGAAACAGTAATAGCATACGAAGGCACAGTAACATTCAAGCCTTATTCATTCATACCTGGTATGTCAATAGTTTTCTCTAACCCTGTATATGAACGAGATAAAGTAGGTAACGAAAAAGTAACATTTGACATGTACTGGGATTTAGGTTCAGAGAAACCAAGCCATTCTGAATCATTTAAGCGTGTATCCGTTGCAGTTTCAGCAAAACCAACAACTAATAAACTTAAATTCATAAATGGAGAAAGTATTAGTTTCCCTATTGCCTACGATAATGTAACTTACACGGATGCTAAAGAAGTAGTACATACAGGTGCTTGGCCAACAGAATTTATTGATAACTTCATCGCAGATATGCGTCCATGGTGGTACAAGACAGGTGCTTCACGAGACGAAGATAAAAAGCCAAACCCTCTATCAATTTCACTAATTAATGTAGAAAAAGATAGTCAAGATTCTTCTGATCCATCTAGTATGACTAACCGTGAAAAACTTGAGAAATTAGCAAAAGATAACGCTGATTTAGTAGGTAATTCAACTAATTCTATACGTTGTGATTTACGTGAAAATGGTTGTGTGCAGTCTTTCAAAGACAAAGATAACAACAGACACGCAGCATATGTATCTGATGTTTCTTCTGGAATTGTAAAGTTGAATGGAGCTATTGGTAAGTACTTCTCACAAAATGGTTGGGAAAACGGTAAACTAGGCTATCCAGTAAACACAGAAAAATCAGTAGGCAAACAACAATGGATACAAGAATTTGAAAACGCCTACGTCACATACAGCGCAAACGGAATAGCAGTCAGCTACAAAGACCACGCTATCACCAAATACTACAAAGAAAACATGGAAAACCTATTCCCTCTAAACAGCATAAAATGCGGACTAAAAAACAAAGGCTGCGTACAAACTTTCATAGCTAAAGACGGAAAACGCTTTGCCGTATATGTCTCCAACTCAACACCTGTAACACCAATACAGTTAAACGGAGCAATCGGCTACCACTTCTCACAAAATGGTTGGGAAAACGGTAAACTAGGCTATCCAGTAAACACAGAAAAATCAGTAGGCAAACAACAATGGATACAAGAATTTGAAAACGCCTACGTCACATACAGCGCAAACGGAATAGCAGTCAGCTACAAAGACCACGCTATCACCAAATACTACAAAGAAAACATGGAAAACCTATTCCCTCTAAACAGCATAAAATGCGGACTAAAAAACAAAGGCTGCGTACAAACTTTCATAGCTAAAGACGGAAAACGCTTTGCCGTATATGTCTCCAACTCAACACCTGTAACACCAATACAGTTAAACGGAGCAATCGGCTACCACTTCTCACAAAATGGTTGGGAAAACGGTAAACTAGGCTATCCAGTAAACACAGAAAAATCAGTAGGCAAACAACAATGGATACAAGAATTTGAAAACGCCTACGTCACATACAGCGCAAACGGAATAGCAGTCAGCTACAAAGACCACGCTATCACCAAATACTACAAAGAAAACATGGAAAACCTATTCCCTCTAAACAGCATAAAATGCGGACTAAAAAACAAAGGCTGCGTACAATCTTTCATCAATAAGAGTAATGAAAAATATGCTGTTTACTCGCATTCAGGTAAAACTATATCAGTGAATTTGAGCGACAATATAGCTAAGCACTGGATTAGCTCGGGTTGGGAAAACGGCAAGCTAGGTTACCCAGTTTCTGAACGCGAAAATATTGAAAATGGTTACAAGCAACAGTTCGAGCATGGAACAGTTGTATTCCAAAATAATAAAGTAACTGTTGAGTAACATTTTCAATTAATTGGTGCTAAGGCTTCATTGTCTTAGCACCAATTTTTATATTTGAAAATATAAATTTTCGCTTGTCACCCTAGCGAAAGCAAAGTGCTATGTTATTAGCACAACGCCACGTTTTGCCAAACCTAGTGTTTTTCAAGCAAAACATGGCACTTTTCCAACCAAAGTGTAGCACTTTGCTGAGCCGAGCAGGTTATCCCCAACCCGAAGAGCCTACTAAGCGCAGCAGTTTCCCTAATCAGAACAGTCCGCTAAGCAAACCGTTTTCCTAAGCCATATCAAGGTTTTGATGCAGCCACTTTGAAAAATATTAGACTTTACCAGCCCTACACCTTACTACACTCAAAACATCTCTAAGCAAACTATTCGAAACCCCAATACCTTAATACACCAACACTTTCCCAATCAGACCCCACACATCATCCCTTACTAAACATACCATTTTTACTTCATTTCCCTATAAGAGTTACTATCACTATCTATATTTTGCGTTTTATGAGCTCACTGTACAAAACACATAAGAAAGCACTGGAGTCTAGAAAAAGAATTTTACTAATAACATATTTTTACTATATAATCTATACACTAAAAAATATTTTTCAAATTGGTGGTACAAGATGACTAAAAAAATACTGGCTATACAACATGATGAAGATGTTCCAATCGGTAACTTTCAAAAATGGATTCTAGATTACGATCCTAGTATCGAAATTGAAATTATTTATGCGCGTGAAAAGGAAATTCCTGTCGATTGTGATACTCCAGTTATTCTTTTCGGTGGGGAAAATAATGCTTATGATCATGAAAAAGCACCATGGCTAATTAAAGAAAAAGAACTAATCTGTAATCTTGTAAAGAAAAATATACCAGTATTTGGAATCTGTTTGGGCCATCAATTAGGTTGCGTAGCTCTAGGTGGAGAAGTTGAAGTATCTCACCCTAGAGGCAGAGAAGTTGGTGTACACAAAATCACATTATCAGCTTTGGCTGACGATGAACCAGCTCTAGCTGAATACAAACAGCAACTATCAGAAGGCGAAGAAATATTTGTCCCAGAGTGGCACAGCGATGCAGTGACTGCTGTTCCACCTAAAGGAAAAATCCTAGCTTCATCTGATAAATATATACAAGCTGTACGTTGTGGTTCTTTCCTAGGCACACAATTCCACCCAGAAGTAAATATTAATACTATGGAAAAGTGGACTAAAGACAGAGCAGATAAAAAAGAAATCCTAGACGAATACAATAATAAACGCAAGGAAATTGAAAAATTCGGTCAAACTTTACTAGTGGGTTTCTTGGATTCTATAAAGTGAGTTTTATAGTCTAGAGTTTATAATAAGGTTGTGTATCTGTTACTTGATATGCAACCTTATTATTATATCTCTTTAGCATTTATACCTAACTAACTGGCTACACTAACTTGTAATAGACGAACTAAAAGCTTATATTCGACGCATATAAAGCGTGTTTTATTTGAACACAATATGAATTATCATATTCTAAAGGGCGATTGGCTCAGTGGTAGAGCGCTTCCTTCACACGGAAGAGGTCGCTGGTTCGATCCCAGTATCGCCCACCACGAAGCTACCGCTTAATAATTCTGTTAAATATTCCTCATTTAAGATATTGATTTTAAAAAACAAACCATATATAATTCTTATCTTGTAAGCATATGCGGATGTGGCTCAGTTGGTAGAGCATCACCTTGCCAAGGTGAGGGTCGCGGGTTCGAGTCCCGTCATCCGCTCCATTTTTTCTCACTAAAACTTCCATATTAAAGCTTTACCTTATACCAATTTATCCAAATATAAAATGCTAATTAATATAAATTTAAATAAGCTTTTATTCACTTTATCCAAATACCACATTGTGTAAAATTAGAGCTTTACAATACAAAAACTCTAGTTTTATTGAATAATAAAAAATACTTTCTACTTATATTCTACACTTAATTTATAACTTAAATACCGCAATCATCTACTCACTTAATAAAGAATATATAACTTTACGGCGTGTAGTATAACAACAATAACTAAAAAATATTTACCCTATAAGTGTGCTAAAAAAAGTCGAGTTAGAAGAAGAAAAAATGAACAATGTGCCACAAGATTTTGTACGCGCATTAGAGAGCATAAAATCGTATTCTCTTCCAAAATTTGTTCATGTTCAGGAAGTTCCTTTAAAACCCACAGTATCTCCGTACTGTGCAGGACTTACAGCACATATTTCTAGCTCTGAATCAATGTTCGCTGATGGAAAATTCATATTGCTATATGACCCACAAACTCAAGTAGGTTGGGATAGCACTTTCCGTATCATAGTAATGTTTTCATCTATTCTTACCCAAGATTTGATTGAAGAACATTTAATCGGACAAGTAGCTTGGTCATGGCTGACCGAGTCTCTAGACACGTATACAAATAACTACGTTAATCTAAACGGAACTGTAACAAAACATCACACCGATTCTTTTGGCGGCCTTAGATTAAAAGATCAGCAAGGCAAAATAGAGATACGTGCATCTTGGTCCCCCATTTTCAAATCTACCGAAGACATAAATTTATCTTCACATCTACATGGATTTTTCAATATGCTTGAAACACTATCAGGACGAGCATTATCTTCACCATATTTACAAGCAATATAACAGGCAATTCGTAGGACAAAGTGAAAATTAAAGGTAAGCGAAGTAAGACAGTAATAGTAAAGCCTTATTCACCTATTATGTGGGTGAATGATAAAAACAGTCTAGATAAAATGATTAGCTATATCAAAACTTTATCTGGACCAATTGCCGTAGACTCTGAACGTGCCTGTGGTATTCGATACGATAGTGACAAAGCTTACCTAATACAGATGAAACGTGAAAATACTATCTTCCTTATAGATCCTATAAAAACTGGAAATTTAAAAGATTTAAATGAAGCCATAAAAAACAGTGAGTGGGTATTGCACGCTGCTGATCAAGACATTCCTTGCTTAGTCAAACAAGGATTAATACCTACAAAAATTTTCGACACCGAAAAATCTTCTAGACTCCTAAATTACTCCAAGGTCTCTCTAGGTAAAATGATAGAGGAAAAGCTCAACATAACTCTAGAAAAATTACATTCAAATGAAAACTGGTCAATGAGACCTATCCCTCAAAAATGGCTAGATTACGCAGCATTAGACGTAGAGTATTTGATTGATTTACGTGATATCTTGTATAAAGAACTGGAAGAAACACATAAGTTAGAATACGCTCTTGAAGAATTTGAATACTGTTTAGATACTACTTACCCAAAGTTCCTAGAAAGACAGAAAGAGAAACAAAATTTACAGAATATTTTCCACTTTGTACCTGGAGCTTATGCTTTGTCCCCTAGAGAATTAGCGGTTGTAAAGGAACTATATCTAAGTAGGGAAAGTCTAGCTAAAAAACTAGATACTGCCCCTTCTTCCCTACTATCTACCAAAGCCCTCGTGCAAGCAGCAAAAACTATGCCTAAATCTAGAGAAGAAATGGTCAAATTATCTTTGTTTAAGGGAGCTAAAAATCGTCCTCATAAAAATAGGTGGTGGGGAGCAATTGCTCGAGCAAAAAACTATCCAGAGGATAAACTCCCTGTGTATAAGGCTAAGGAACACAAAGATATTTATCCTAATACAGCTTGGATAAAAACCTATCCTAACAAGTACGAACGTTTACAAATAATAAAAGAAATTTCTGCCAATATTGCTGAGCAAGTAAATACTCGTGTAGAAAATATTATTACAACGAGAGATAAAAATATTATTGCTTGGAATTTATCTGACTTTCCATCTCTAGAAGAAATAGATGACGTATTCAGCTTATGTTCCTTACGAAATTGGCAAAAAAACTTGCTTAGAAATAATATTTATAAAGCTTTCAAATAATTAACTTCGTAACCGTTATTTTGGTGTAAATATTTATAAAATCTTTAAATATTATAAATATCTTTATTAGCGTTAACATAGTTGTATATCAATGTTTTACCGTTAATCGCTAAATTCTTATATAAAATAGCATTATTTTGCTTCCTTAGAGTATGCACTTTATTTATAAATAAAGCATAACCTCAAATATGTAACATTTTTACAATATTTATATAAATCACAAGATAGAGTGTAGATTGTTTGTAAGTTATATGTTATAATAAATTTGCTTTATAGCATTTCCACAACAACAAAGGAGTTATTGTGAATACTATAAAAAAATTCTCATTCGTATTAGTGATATTTGTTTTCACATTTTTTACCGTTTTACCTTCAAAAGCATATGATATAAATGTTTCAAATATAAGAGTAGGTAAATCTTCTATATCTGAAATCGATAATGCTATAAAAAAGTATCTTCGATTTGATACAACAAATAACTATTCTTATTTTGATACTTCTTTAGCTGTTAAAGATAAAGCAAGTGCTGATTTAATAAATATTGGAGAAAGCATTAATACAATCTATGAAAATCAGCTACAAAAAAGACACGATGATTGTTACGCCAAAAGAGGCTACTGGAAATGCAGTTGTGACCAAAACCTTATAAATGAAATAAATAGAGATTTAAGACGTACGTCAAGGATAGTTGTACACGTATACGCTATAAAAGCATGGTTTACAGCTAAAAAGCTTGATGTAAAAGATAATCCAGCAAATTCACGAGAGACAATATGAATAAAAAAATACTTTTCCCAGTACTATACTTTATATTCGTTGTAATATTGTTATTACTATCTATCTTCCTACGTAGCCAAGGACTAGGTATAGTAACAATAATTGCTTGTCCTATAATCGGGATAATATCAATAGCTTACTCAATAATATCCAAAGAATACAAAACAATAATTTGGGGAATACTAATACTAGCTATACCTTTTATCCTAATGGGATTAGGGGAAATAATTGGAAACCTACGAGGAATATAAATAAAAAGCTACTATAGAAATATAATTTATAATCTACATCAGTAGTGGAAGTAAAACTATAAAATATTTTACTTCCACTACTTTTACATTGAATTTTTAAGTGGATAAAACTATATAAAACTGTAATATATGCTAAATTTACTTCACACGAATAGAAAGTAACTAAATTGTAAACATATCACAACAACTAAACACACAAAAAATAAATGTTTAGCAAACTACAGTTTCACAACAAAACCATATTTCATAAGCAACAATCACGTAGGCAATATACAAACAAGCTTCAAAATACAAGTCAATATTAAGGGTAAAGCCATTAAAGCTTAGGGTATCTATCTAAAATATAGCTTATAGCAACTATATACTAAAATTCAAAAGTATAAGAAGTTTCCTAAGACAATAAAGGCTCAATCTCAGCAAAAATTGCCTCTACTTCTAAGCCAACTTCTTCAATTACTTCACTTCGACTTTGATGTAACAAAAACTCATCAGGAATACCAAAGGACTTCAAAGGCACAAATACGTTGTTATTAGCAAGTTCTTCACGTATTCCACTACCGATTCCCCCTTGTACAAGTCCATCTTCCAAGGTAACTACTAAATCAGCTTTTCGCGCAATATCAATTAAATCTGAAGAAACAGGCCACACCCACCTAGGATCAACTACTATAACCTCATGCTCAGCTTTTCCACTGGAGGCAACAATTTTTTCAGCTAACTCTATACCAACACCAGCAAAAGCCCCCATTGCTACAACTACAACTCTTGACACCGAGCTTTCTTTCGAATCGGCAACACTATCAGATAAAAACCCCTGTAAATCAGCGTTCTTATACAAAATATCTATACTGTTATATTTTTCAACAACTTCTATATCGTTGCCGACATTACCTTTTGGATATCGAACTAAAGTAGCACCACTCTTACTTGTAGCTTCACGCAAAGCTAAACGCAAAGTTTTTTCATCCCTAGGAGCATTTATCTGAATATGAGGAATAGAACGAAACAAAGCCATATCCCACATTCCGTTATGGCTAGCCCCATCATCGCCCGTTATACCACTTCTATCTAAAACAAAAGTAACATTTTCGTTATGCAAAGCCACATCAAATAGTACCTGATCATAAGCTCTGTTCAAAAATGTAGAATACAGTGCAAAAACAGGGTGCAGTCCTTTAAAAGACAAACCGGCACTAAAAGTTGCCCCAAAAGCCTCAGCTATGCCCACGTCAAAAGTTCTATCAGGAAATTCCTTAGCAAAATTTTTCAGTCCAACTGGCTGTAACATCGCAGCTGTTATGGCAACAATACTGGGGTTTTCACGCCCAATTTTCACAATTTCATCAGCAAATACTGATGTCCAACCAAATCTAGAGGCAACTATTGGAAGTCCTGTTTCAGGATGTATTTTACCAACAGCATGGAAGCAGTCGTCTTTGTTTTGCTCAGCTGGAGTATATCCCCTACCTTTACTAGTAATAGCGTGAATTATGATTGGTTCGTTGAACTCTGATGCTTTTATAAAGACTTCTTCTAAGTCTTGTAAGTTATGTCCATCTACTGGCCCTACATATTTTATTCCTAGGTGTTCAAAAAAGACTTTAGGAGTAACTATATCTTTGAAGCCTTCTTTTACACCGTGGAGCAAGTCGTATGTAACTTTTCCAGGTTTTCCAATAGATTTTAGATGCTTTTTGACTCCATCTTTAAAATTTTCGTATTTTACATTTGAACGCAAGGAGTCAAAATGTTTTGCCAGTCCTCCAACAGTTGGTGCATAAGACCTGCCATTGTCGTTTACAACAATTATGAGTTTTCTATTTTTTACTTCACTTATATTATTTATGGATTCCCAAGCTAAGCCGCCAGTTAAAGCCCCGTCTCCTATTATTGCGATTACTGCAGAATCATCCCCTTGTAGCTTCTTTGCTCTGGAAACACCATCAGCCCACGCTAATGCTGTGGAAGCATGAGAATTTTCAACTACATCGTGTTCTGACTCAGCTCTACTTGGGTACCCTGACAAACCGTTTTTTTTACGCAAATCTGTAAAATCTTGTCTACCTGTAAGTATTTTATGTACGTAAGCTTGATGTCCCGTATCAAATATTATTGTATCTGTAGGTGAGTTAAAAACTTTATGTAACGCAACAGTTAGTTCCACTACCCCTAGATTAGGCCCTAAATGTCCTCCTGTTTTGGATACATTTTGTACTAAAAAGTCACGTATTTGCGCGCATAAGTGTCTTAATTCAACATTAGATTTTGACTTTAAATCTTCTGGAGAAGTAACAGAACCTATTTGCTTATAATGTTTATGCACCTTACCGCCTAAATACACTTACAAGAATAAACCATACAATTATACGACACATCGCCCGCATTATACTAAAGCATTCTTTTTCTTTTTACATAATTATTAAAATAACTTATTTACAAACTTTAACGCTATTGTCATAGTCATTTATTTCCCAAGTGTCTAAGTTTTTGAGTAGTAGTTTTTTATTTTCTTTACCAATAGAAGTTTCATTTAGTTTTTGAAGTAATTTTTGATGCACAGACATAAGTATTTCCTCTAGTTTATAAGGATATAAAGTTATTTTTCCTTCAATAACGTTTTTATATAACTCACTTATATTCCACCATTTAACATCATCAATAACGTTTTTCTCGTTCAAAGTAAAGTTAGTAGTATTTATACTAATTTTTTCATCAAGTAAAGCAATATAAATATAGTCACGCTGATACACTGTATGCCTAGTGAAAGAAAACTTACCCTCTCTAACTATAAGTAGTTTCATTAAATCGTTACAAGATTGTAATTTTATACCAGTTTCCTCATACAATTCACGTACAGCACACTGTGATACGGTTTCTTTTTCCTTCGTTCCACCGCCAACTGTAAACCACCAGCTATAGTCTAAATTATCCGCATCATGACCTTTTATAAGCAAAACTTCTCCGTCAAGAGTCATAGGAATTACACGGCCAGCTATTCTATCGGGAACTACATCTTTTTGCATTTATACACTTCTTACAATATATTTACAAAATTAGCCACTACTTAAAGTCTAATACAAGAGTTAAGTAGTGGCTAATTACAAAACTTTTATCGCAGTTCACAAGTAAAACTAAAGCTTTAAAAACTTGAGTTTTGCTTATAAAAAGCTAGAAAGCTATTACAAACATAGTGTTTTAGGGCTAATTTTCTACTAGAAAAATACCTAAAACATATAATTATTACCAGCCTCGTTCAGCCAAACGGTGTGGCACTGGAATGTCATCGACATTGATACCCACCATTGCTTCACCTAGTCCACGTGAGACATCAGCAATAACATTTGGATCACTATAGAAAGTAGTTGCTTTTACAATTGCACGTGCACGTTCAGCTGGATTTCCTGACTTGAAAATACCAGAACCAACAAATACACCTTCAGCACCGAGCTGCATCATCATTGCTGCGTCTGCTGGAGTTGCAATTCCACCTGCTGTAAATAACACTACTGGAAGTTTTCCTGTACGAGCAACTTCAGCAACTAGTTCATAAGGAGCTTGTAGTTCTTTAGCTGCCACATACAATTCATCTTTTGGTAGATTCTGTAGCTTTCGAATTTCACGTCTAATCTGACGCATATGAGTAGTAGCATTTGACACATCACCCGTACCAGCTTCACCCTTTGAACGGATCATAGCTGCACCCTCAGTAATGCGACGTAGTGCTTCACCCAAACACGTAGCACCACATACAAACGGTACATCAAATTGCCATTTATCAATGTGGTTTTCATAGTCAGCGGGAGTCAAAACTTCTGATTCATCAATATAATCTACACCTAAGGATTGTAGAACTTGTGCTTCAACAAAATGTCCAATACGAGCTTTTGCCATAACCGGGATATTTACAGCGTTAATAATACCATCAATCAAATCTGGATCACTCATACGTGCGACACCACCTTGTGCGCGAATATCTGCTGGAACTCTTTCCAGAGCCATAACTGCTACTGCACCAGCATCTTCAGCAATCTTTGCTTGTTCAGGTGTTACCACGTCCATAATGACGCCACCTTTTAACATATCAGCCATTGATCGCTTTACTCTTGTTGTACCAATTACTGTGTTATTTTCAGACATTTTTTCTCCCTTAGTTGTCAAACACTGTTCTTATATAATACTTTTATTTATTTAATGCTGTCTAGTATCTATAATGATTATTTTTACTCATCCTTGTTTTTATAGGGATTTTATTTCTATAATTCATACTAAAATAGTTTTCTTCTAAACATACAAGGAGTAGCCACGAAAGTTCTAATTCCGACTGCTAAGCAATTATCAAGCACAGCCCAAAGTTTTGACACTGTTACTTTGGGTGAAAAAACAAAGAGAATCGTAAATGAGTTGCATTCAAAATCACTAACCGATATAGCCAAACTTTATAAAATAAGCGATAAGCAAGCTGTTGAAGTAAAAAAGTACTTTGAGGATTTATACTCAAATACTTACTCGTGTTATAAGGCTTTGGATTTATTTGATGGGCTAATGTATCGAAATATATGTGTTGATACTTCTAAACCTGAAATACAAGACTTCATTGACTCACACATTTATATAACTTCTTCACTGTACGGAATAATAAATGCTACTGATTTGATTTCTAAACACCGTTTAGATTTTATGCAACCTATAAAAATTGACAACCTTTCACTCAAAAACTACTGGCAAGACAGCTATGATAATTTTATAAAAGACGAAAGCTTAGTAATTTCTTTATTATCTAGTGAGTTCGAAGAAGTATTCTCAAAAGAATGCAGAGATAAGTTCATAAAATTAGTATTTGCCGAGAAAAAAGAAGGAAAACTAAAGATTCACTCCACTATTTCAAAGAAAGCACGTGGAAAATTCTTATCTGAACTAATCAACAAGCAAATAAAAACTATTACAGAAATTAAAACGATTACTTTTGATGGTTTTACCTACTGCAAAGATTTATCAGAAAGTAACAAGTTATTTTTTATCAAAGAATTGTAGGTATAACGAACTACATAATATTTTTATGTTATAAGCTTGGTATGTTTAGCTCATAGATATAACCATATTTGTATCTTAATATTAAACTCACTTATTCGTATAGGTTATAACTTTTATTGTTCCTCTGATAATTATAAGTTGAACATTCAAAAAGTAGACTATCAGTTACAAATACAATGTTTCTTACTATAGTTTTCCTAATAAATTTTTCAACTTTACCTTCAAGCAAAACGAAAAACGTCATTAAAAATCTTATTATTCCAAGATAATATTTAGCAATCTCAGAAGAAAAACTTCAAAACTACTTCTTATATAAACTCATAAGCATAAATTCTAATATATTTACCTTGTACACTTACTTATAAAATAAACAACTAAACTAAAACTATAGTCATAAATACAACAAAGTACTTATACTTACGGTAGTTTAAATAAAATAGGTAAGAAAGACTATCCAACAAAATCGCTCTCTCACGTTACAATCTCATCTCGAGTAAAGCACACAAAACGCACACGAGTATATTTACAAACTAAAACAAAATAGTTACACCAATAATAAAAGTAGAACCTTAGTTATTCGTAGCTAAATGTTTTTTCACATACATTATTCGTTGATAAGTAGTATATGCACTAGCCAAAGCCAAATAGACTAAAGCCAGCAGAATAATCCAATTCCCCAAGCCCATATCGGTAAATCCTAATGCTACAAGAGCAATAACTAGCCTATCCCCTCGCTCAGCAATACCTATTTTAGGTTCAACATTATAAGCCTGTCCCTTGGCACGAGCATATGGAACAGTAGTTGAAAAAACCATCAATATGAGGGAAACAACAAATGTTACGTGTCCAATAACACCGCTCATGTAATAGGCACAGTAAAAGCTTATACTGGCAAAAATAACTCCGTCTGATATACGGTCAAGCACAGAGTCTAAAAAAGCACCATAAGGACCACTGATTCCCATTTTACGAGCTAACATTCCATCAACAGAATCAGAAAATAGTATTACACCGAGTATAATTGCTCCTTGCCAAGCAAAACCCAAAGGAATTGTCAAAACTGCCACTAGACAAGCCAATACTGTACCAAAAATTGTTACAGTATCTGGATGAACTTTTTTCTTGTAAAGGATATTTACAATAGGTGAAAAAATAAAACTAGTAAACTTACGTCCGTGTTGACCTAACATTAATCGACTTGCTCCCAAGTGTTTGCGAATAGTTGTCTTACATCACCCAAAAGCTGAGGTAAGGCTTTAGTCTTAGCAATAATTGGGAAGAAGTTAGCATCCCCTCCCCAACGCGGAACTATATGCTGATGTAAATGAGCCGCAATACCTGCTCCTGCAATAGCTCCTTGATTCATTCCTAAGTTGAAGCCATCAGGTTTATTAGCTACTCGAATTACCCTCATAGCTTTAGCAGTAATTTCACCAAACTCTATACGTTCTTCAAAAGTCAAATCAGTATAATCAGGTATGTGGCGATAAGGAACAACTAGTATATGACCAGAGTTATATGGATACAAATTCATTACCACGTAACAATATTGTCCTCTATAAACTATTAAAGCTTCTTCATCGCTTTTTTCAGGAATAGTGCAAAATGGACAAGCAGACGAATCTTTTGTTTTAGGCTTATTCTCACCACCGATATAAGCCATACGGTGTGGAGTCCATAGCCTATTTGAATCGTCAGGTATCCCTACAAAATCTTGCCCATTTTCAATTTCCATGTCTTTCCTCACATATTTGCAACTATTCAGTCACGTTAGTATCACGATGACTTTCTATAGCTTCAACAATACGATTTATGGCTTCTTCTACTGGGACTTGATTTTCCTGTGAACCATCACGGTACCTAAATGATACGGCGTTAGATTCAACATCTTGTCCACCAGCAATTAGCACGAACGGAACCTTGTCCTTTGAAGCATTACGTATCTTCTTACCGAAACGGTCATCACTTTCGTCAACCTCTACACGTACGCCTTTAGCCTTGAGTTTCTTTGCTATATCGTATAGGTAGTCATTGAAAGTATCAGCAACCGGCACGCAACGAACCTGTACTGGAGCAAGCCAAGCTGGGAAAGAACCAGCATAGTGTTCAATTAACACACCGAAGAAACGCTCAATGGAACCAAATAATGCACGGTGAATCATAACTGGGCGTTTACGCTGACCATCTTTGTCTACATATTCTAAGTCGAACCTTTCAGGTAAGTTGAAATCTAGCTGAATTGTAGACATCTGCCATGTACGACCAATTGCATCACGTGCTTGAACTGAAATTTTTGGCCCATAAAAAGCTGCACCACCTGGATCAGGTACTAATTCTAAACCAGATTCCTTCGCAACTTCTTCCAAAGTACTTGTTGCTTCTTCCCAGATTTCATCGCTTCCTACAAATTTTTCAGGATCTTTTGTAGATAGTTCTAGGTAGAAATCACTCAAACCATAGTCTTTTAATAGTTCCAAAACGAACTGCAATAGTCGAGCTAGTTCATCTCGCATCTGCTCACGTGTACAGTAAATGTGTGAGTCATCTTGTGTAAATCCTCTAGCACGAGTAATACCATGCACAACACCAGACTTTTCGTTACGATACACTGTTCCAAATTCAAACAAACGCAAAGGTAACTCACGATATGAACGAGTGCGTGAACGGAAAATCAAGTTATGCATTGGACAGTTCATTGGTTTTAAATAGTAGTCCTGCCCAGCTTTTTTGATAGTTCCATCTTCATGGTATTCTTCATCCATGTGCATTGCAGGATACATGCCTTCTTTATACCACTGTAGGTGACCAGAAGTTTCAAATAGCTCACCTTTAGTGATATGCGGAGTGTAAACAAACTCGTAACCATCTTCAATATGACGTCTACGTGAATACTCTTCCATTTCCATGCGGATAATTCCGCCCTTTGGATGGAACACTGCAAGACCTGAACCGATTTCATCCGGGAATGAGAATAAATCTAATTCATTACCTAGTTTGCGGTGATCACGTTTTAAAGCTTCTTCGATACGAGTCTTATATGCTACTAACTCGTCCTTAGTTGGCCAAGCTGTACCATAAATACGTTGCAACTGTGGATTTTTTTCACTTCCACGCCAGTATGCAGCAGCTGCACGCATTAGCGAAAATCCGTTACCAATTAATTTTGTATTTGGCAAATGAGGACCACGACACAAGTCTTTCCAAGCAACTTCGCCGTTGCGACGCACGTTGTCATAAATAGTTAGTTCTGCGCCACCAACTTCAACATTGCTATTATCTTCAGAATTAGCGTCAGACTTCAAGCCAATTAACTCTAGTTTGTAAGGTTGATCAGCCAGTTCTTCACATGCTTGTTCCTCAGTTACGACACGGCGCACAAAAGTCTGATTTTCTTTTACAATACGAGCCATAGCTTTTTCGATTTCTTTCAAGCTTTCTGGCGTAAATGATTCCACATTTCCAAAGTCATAGTAAAAACCATCAGTAACTGGTGGACCGATTCCTAAATCAACTTGTGGATTAATTTGTTGCACAGCTTGAGCTAAAACGTGCGCGCATGAGTGACGCAATATATTCAAACCGTCTTCACTATTTATATCAATACCTTCGACTTCATCATTTTCTTTCACAACTGTGCATAAATCTTTAAGTTCACCATTGATACGTAAAGCAACAATATTTTTTTCTTTAGCAAAAATTGTAGTTCCAGTAGTGCCTTCTTCAACAAAACAAGACTTACCATCAATTATTATTTTGTGTTCAGACACGACTACTCCTAAGTTTTCTTTTATCTATTTCGATATTTAATAATAAATACCATTACATATTACTAAAAATAAATGGTTTTTTCATCATAAAACTATAACAACATTTAAACAAAAATATACTTTTAGAAGTAAATATTTAATAAACAAAACTCTAGCATATAAAAATATGTTTTCCGTTTTATACAGAGCGTTCATATTTGTTCCAAATAAGTATTTATTAAAAAGTTTAGGGGGACAAAACATAATGTTTTATCCCCATTTTAAACTATAAATTTCACAGATCTTTACTCTTTTTCAGTGTTATTTTGGTTATTCATCATTTGCTGTTGATTTTGTACCTGCATTTGAGCTAATTGTGTTTGCATCATTCTCATAGTTTGTGCTTCATCGTGTCTTGTCTGTTCTAAATCAGCAAAGACTCTGTTTTGAAATTCGCGAGCAAATTTTTCTAGCTTACTTTTTTCCAGAATAGAAACTGTAACAGCATTTACTCCACCAGCATGGTTTACGACTCTTAGCTGTGCTGGAAAAGTCATAGCTAAAAGCACAGCGCCGAGAGCCATCATTATTAATCCAATTACAAAACTTGAAGTAATCGAGCTAAAACCAGCAATAGCTAACACAATTCCAAAAATAAAGCGTCCAATATGAAATTTTGTTGCAGTATTCACAGAAGCAATTGATTTTAGTGGAATAGTATTTTCCTCGCTTCCTAAAGGAATTACTCCCAACACTGTATTAGGAATCTTATAAACAAAACGAGTAGATGAACACATTAATTCGCCCTTAATATAGGCAGTCAAAAGTGACGGTGAAACCTTGACGCCAGCGACGTTAGACTCACCTGGTGCTAGTTGAAAAGATGTCTCATAGTTATCTGACATTATTCTCCCCTTTGAGTTATAAATTTCATTATTAACCTACCCCCCCCCGCATTTTGTCAAGGAAATATTATTATTTATTTAAATGTTGATTTTTGAATGAAAAATTGTAAAAACTTATCTAGTGTTATGTAATAGAAATAAAAGTATTTTAGCCATATATATAAGAGAGAAAATGAGTTTATCTCATAGATAAATACTTATGTGTTTTGTCTAATAGTTAAAACAAAAAACCTAGCCAATAAAGACTAGGAATATTTGATAATCTGTGGGCGATACTGGGTTCGAACCAGTGACCTCTTCCGTGTCAAGGAAGCGCGCTACCACTGCGCCAATCGCCCGAGGTGGGTACCGGATTCGAACCGGTGTATACGGCTTTGCAGGCCGCTGCCTCGCCTCTCGGCCAACCCACCGCGAGGCTAGCTCCACATAGGGAAACACCTGAGCGGATGACGGGACTCGAACCCGCGACCCTCACCTTGGCAAGGTGATGCTCTACCAACTGAGCCACATCCGCATATTAGACATGCTGAACATCTCGCACTAGAAAATAGTAAGCAAAAAAAATGATTTTTGCAAGCCCTAATCGAAAATATTTATCAAAAAATATAAAAAGAACAACATATATAAAGCATTTATAGGTTTAAGTATGATTATTCACACACTACAGTTATAACTTCCAAGTTACTGATAGAGCAGAACCTAATTTATATAAATCGTCATTCGTAAATCTTGCTTCATAACTAGAATTTACATGATATTCGTTCAATTCAACACGAGACAGCTCCATTTTTTGCGAAACTACAACTAGCGGAACAATAGTATGGTAAAGTTTTTTCTTCAGTATTGGCAATAAAGTTGAATCAACACTTAGTAAATTCAAATCCTTTTCAAACAATATAACAAGGTCGTTTTCGGTAATTCTACTTACAGCTTTGCTCTTTTGTAACACAAAGTTTCTTTCATCAACTAGCTTTATCCCAAGTATCGACAATAAAAAACCTATCGGCGTATTGCTCCCCTTTTGGATACTAGCTCTAGAGATTTTGGATAGCTTTTGCAACTCGTTTATAACACCACTATTTAATACAGACTTTAGCGGAATAAAACTACTTTTTTGAGGAGATGTGTCAGCAATTTTAGAACCTAAAACACTATTTTCACTAAAAGAATTGCTTGAATAACTAAAAGGTAATTTATCTTCAGCATTAGAAACCAAAAAATCAGAATTTCTATAAACCCCTAAAGTAGAAGTATCAATATTTTTCAAAACTCTGTATAAAAAACTAGCTTTATCTTTGTCGCTCAAATCACTATTTTCAAAGTATTCATCTATCCACTTACAAAAATGGTTCACATACTCAAATTTTTCGTTATCTTTGTTACCTAAATAAGCAACGTTATCTTTATTATCTTCTTCCAAATCTGCAAAATAACTTCTTGAATGAGAATTTGTATCATCCAGCCAATAAATACTAGAAAATGCTGAAAAATCAGTATCACATTCACCGTCATCTTCAACACTGCAACAACTCGTAATAAAAGATACATTAGAGGTAAAAGTAGTTTTACTTGTATCTTTTATTTCAAGGCTTTCATTCGTTTTTTCTTCTACACTATCTTTTTTATCTACAGAAGAGGAAACAATATCTAAAAACTCTTCACAAGATAAATTTCTAACGCTTTTCCCTAGTGACTTTCTTAGTTTTTCACTTTCAATATCGAAGTTATATACCTCAAACTCTGTTTCTTTTTCACCCAAACACCAGCCTGCTACGAAACTATCTATGCATTCTTTAGACACATTATTTGAGATACAAAAAACTTTCATACAAAAATTATATCCTACATTGCTCCTAGAGAAGCTGATATACTCATGCACACATTTGTAAAAGTTTTATAAAGCTATCGTATATTTACATAAACTGTTATCCCCCCCTTATAAAACTAAATATACTTTGTTTCCCCTAATTTTTACTCCTAAAATAAAAGCTCCGCATAGTAACTACGGAGCTTTTACAATAAATACGTTCAAAACTATATTTGTTCAGCAATCTTAGCCAATAGCAAAGCTTCAGCCAAAATAACATTTTCTAGTTCACCCAAATGCACAGATTCATTTTCAGAGTGAGCTTGAGTATCTGGATCTTCAACACCAGTAATCAATATTTCAGCTTGAGGAAATACTTCATTGAAATCAGCTAGAAATGGTATAGAACCACCCATACCAGTATTTACGCTGTCAAAATCCCAAGCCTTTGATAACGCCCAATGTGCCTTATCACAAATCGGAGAAGCATTAGCTTTGAAAGATGGACCTAAATCTGGGTTGAAAACTCTAACACTAGCACCAAAAGGAGCATTTTCTTCTAAATGCTTAGTTAGTAACTCAGCAGCTTCATGCATATCTTGACCTGGAGCTATACGCATAGAAAGAACAAAAGTACATTTTGGAGCAATGGTATTTGAAGACATTGCAACAGAAGTAATATCCATACCAATAACACTGATTGCTGGTTTGTACCATAATCTTGCAGCCAAATCACCGGTACCAGCTAGTTTTAGCCCCTCTACAGCTCCAGCACTTGCTCTAAGTTCTTCTTCTGGATAAACAACTTCAGCATCATTAGAAGCCACTAATCCCTTAACAGCAACATCGCCGTTCTCATCATGCAAGGAAGCAATCAAACGTGCAGCTAATACATTAGCATCTAAAATTGGGCCACCATATACACCTGAATGCACAGCATGATCTAGGCATTTTACCTCAACAGTTAGTTCAACTAGTCCACGTAAGCTAGATGTCAAAGATGGCTCCCCAACTTTCCAGTTAGCTGAGTCTGCAACAATAATCACATCAGCATCTAGTTCTGCACGGTAAGTCTGTAAGAAATCACGGAAAGTAGGAGAACCAATTTCTTCTTCACCTTCGATGAATACTTTGACATTTACCCCAAGATTTTCTTTCAGCAAACGAACAGCACCTAAATGTGCAATAATTCCAGCACCGTCATCAGCGCTACCACGACCATATAGACGACCATTTCTTTCTACAGCTTCAAATGGGTCGCTGTCCCAAGTAGCAACATCTCCTGGAGGCTGAACATCGTGGTGAGCATATAGCAATACAGTAGGTGCTGCCTCATCTACTATCAAAGAGCCCACAACAGCTGGTCGACTTTGCTTTCCGTCTTTTGTCTCAGCTTTTAGAATTTTAATGTCCAGACCTTCTTCACTAAAAAGCTTAGCTACAAATTCAGCACTTTCTTGCACATATTTTTGGTCAAAAGAAGATGAAGATACTGATGGAATAGCAACAAAATCCTTCAAAACTTGCACTAGCTCATCAAAGTTAGCATGATTTTTTTCTCTAAGTTCTTCTACTGTGAACATATACTCTCCAATAACAATAGTGACGTATTTTACTAGTTGAAATAACATCTATATAAACAATAAGCATCATTATTATCGAAAACAACTACTTTTTATAAAATTGTGAATATTTTAGTATTTCTATTATATCTTTGGAGCAGCGCTTATCATTTTATTTTCTAAAACACTACATTGTACTTGCTATAAATTTACCTATAAATCCACTAAATCTAACTATATAAGCGTCAAATTCAGATTTGCTAGCATTTTATGACAGGACAAAAACATTTAAAGAAGAGTTTTAATACATATTTGAATGCATATTTTGTTCTATAAAGACACAAACAATACAGTCAAAGAACTTTAGTTATACAACAACGAGCTATTGCGGACGTAAACCACGTTTCCAACAATTACTATGCCAATGTCTACGTTCTTGAGCAGCTCTATCAGCTCCAAAAAAGTGGTCTGTTTCCCATGCAACAATATGTGAAACTCCAGGCAAAATATCTTGCAAACACCCTGGGCAAATATAAGTTTTAGGGCTGGAATTTATGTGTCGTACATTATAACTAGCACCATCGTTACCAGTCTGAACGGACTCAACATAACGCAATCTAGAATAATCTAGCTCTACGTGTTTACCATAAGGACGTTTCTTAGAACGCCTAGGAGACATATTCTCACCCACTTCCACATATCAGAAAAGCTTTCCTTCACTATCATCAATTCCACGCATTGCTTGGTAGTCCAAAATCACACAGCGTATACCTCTATCTTGGGCTAAAGTCCTAGCCTGTGGACGAATCTCTTGAGCCGCAAATATGCCTGTTATTGGAGCTAGCTTTGGATCTCTGTTAAGCAGTTCAAGGTATCTAGTAAGTTGCTCTACACCGTCAATTTCTCCACGGCGTTTAACTTCCACAGCAACATAAGAGCTATTTTCATCTCGTACAAGCAAATCAACTGGACCAATAGGAGTTGGATATTCACGCCTTACTAAAGAAAAACCGCTACCCAAGACCTCAACTTGTTCAGCTAAAAGTTTTTGTAAGTGAGCTTCAACACCATCTTTTATAAGACCTGGATCTTCACCTAAGTCCACTTCAATATTGTCAATTACTTCATGTATTCTAAGTATTAACCTGTCATCACTTTTAGATGATACAACTTGTAAAACTTGTTCCACAGCGTCTTGTACATCTTCTTCACTCAAAGGTACTTCTTCAATTTTACAAGGAGGACTCATCCAGTTTAAGGGTTTATATGATCCACCATCACAATGCACTAATACAGAGCCATCAGCTTTGAACATTACTACCCTTTTAGCTAAAGGCAAATGTGCATCCAGACGCCCTGAATAGTCCACCGAACAGTTAGCAACTAATACCCTCATCGTAATCCTATTTCTCTATTAAATAAGTTTCAGACACTTTATTGTCTTATGCAGCAAATAATTTTCCACAAGAAATAGCCCCACACTATTTATGTATCAAATTTCAACTATTAAACAATAACTCATTAAAAGTTATTTACTCAACTCCTGATTAAAATATTATTTACAAGTCAAAGTAATTATTTTTATTTTATCAGCATATTATAATTCCCATAATGCAATTTAGATTCTAAATTACTAGTACAAAATAAGCACTACGAATCTAAAGTATTTCAAACACAGTGTCTTACTTAATAAGATAAGCACATTTTATATATGTGATAACTTGCAATTAGGTTTATAAAATTTAGCTATACCAATAATTATTTATCTAAAGTTAAATAAAAGTTATGGTATCACAAGAAATAGTTAAATAAGTTCGATAAATTTTTACTAGGTTTTTCACTTTGTATTTTCAAAAGAGCAACTAATATATTTTTTAAATAAAAGAAATAGAAATAAAAGCTAGAAAAATTCTTTAGTTTCAGGAAGCCCAGAATCTAGCCAAGAGATGAATCCTTCATAGTCTTTAATATCCATATATAATGTAAAAGTAAAATCGCGATATTTAAAATTTACAATAACTTTATTTGGATTGAATTCATCAAATAATACATCTTGAGGATCAAAGTGTATCCCTGTTCGCTTCCAACGTAGCTCAGGTGTATTACCAAATCCTATAAGGCGATGCCATGTTAGTTCATAAACGTTATACTGAGCAACACCATTTTGCCATTTTTTAGAATTATTTTCACACCAATTACATTCAAAAGAGCCTGTACGTCTATACAAATGTACGGCTCTAGCACCCAAAAATAGCGAAATAGCTAGTAGTATTGTTAATAGAATAATGATAATACTTGCAACCATTAGCAATACACTAGCTATAACACTCATATTTTGTCCTGTTTAGTTATCTGAAACGTGGTTTACAACAATATTTACAATATCTTGGTCTACAGATAAAATTCCTTCTCCTACAGGTAACTCAATCTTGTCACCTTTAGTAGTATGAATCTGTGCTTTACCAGCAACAACAGTAGCTAAAACTGGCTGGTGTCCCGGCAAAATACCGATACTACCACCACCAGTCATTAAACCAATATAAGTAGCTTGTCCGTACCAAAGTTCTTCTTTATCAGAAACTACTCTTACATCTAGAGCCATAATTACTCCTATTAGGAAAGATCAGCTTGAATCTTTGCCCAATTACGTTCTAGATCCTCAATACCACCAATGTTATAGAATGCTTGTTCAGCAACATGGTCGTATTCACCGTTAGCAATACGTTTGAAAGCTTCAATTGTTTCAGCAACTGGAACAGTAGAACCTTCAACGCCTGTAAACTTAGTAGCCATATACATATTCTGTGACAAGAACTGTTCAATACGACGTGCACGTGCAACGATAACTTTATCTTCTTCAGACAATTCGTCAACACCAAGAATAGCAATAATGTCTTGCAATTCTTTGTTCTTCTGCAAAATTGACTTTACAAGAGTTGCAACTTCGTAGTGTTCTTTACCTACATAGCGAGGGTCCAGAATACGTGATGTTGATGACAAAGGATCCACACATGGATACAAACCACGAGAAGCAATCTCACGAGAAAGCTCAGTCGTAGCATCCAAGTGAGCGAAAGTAGTTGCTGGAGCAGGGTCTGTATAGTCATCAGCTGGCACATAAATAGCCTGCAAAGAGGTAATCGAGTGTCCACGAACTGAGGTAATACGTTCCTGCAAAGCACCCATTTCATCAGCCAAGTTTGGCTGGTAACCCACAGCTGATGGCATACGGCCTAGCAACGTGGATACCTCAGAACCTGCCTGAGTGAAACGGAAAATGTTATCAATGAATAACAAAACGTCTTGATTCTTAACATCACGGAAGTATTCAGCCATAGTCAAAGCTGACAAAGCAATACGCAAACGAGTACCTGGCGGTTCATCCATCTGTCCGAATACCAAAGCTGTCTTTTCAAAAACGCCCGCTTCTTCCATTTCACGGATAAGGTCGTTACCTTCACGAGTACGTTCACCCACACCAGCGAAAACAGAAACACCACCGTGGTCTTGAGCCACACGTTGAATCATTTCCTGAATAAGAACAGTCTTACCAACACCAGCACCACCGAACAAACCAATCTTTCCACCTTGTACGTATGGAGTCAAAAGGTCAATAACCTTGATACCAGTTTCAAACATTTGAGTCTTTGACTCAAGCTGATCAAACTTTGGTGGCTGACGGTGAATTGGCCAACGCTCAGTAATTTCAATTTTTTCACCTGGCTGCGCGTTTAGTATTTCGCCAGTAACGTTGAAAACGTGTCCTTTAGTTACATCACCAACTGGAACACTAATAGGTGCTCCTGTGTCTGTTACCTTTGAACCACGAACCAAACCATCAGTTGGTTTCAAAGCAATTGCGCGTACGATGTTATCGCCAAGGTGCTGAGCAACTTCTAAAGTCATAGTAAATGCTGACTGTTCATTACCCAAGTTAACATCAACTAGCAAAGCATTATACATTGCAGGTAGCTGGTCCGGTGGGAACTCAATATCCACAACTGGACCGATTACACGGGCGATACGGCCTATGCCTGTTTTCTTCTCCTGTGTCATAGTCATGTCTGTTTTTCCTCTATTCGTTCCCATTAGTTCTGGCCTAGTGAATCTGCACCAGAAACAATTTCCGTAATTTCTTGGGTAATTTCAGCTTGTCGAACTGTATTAGCCATACGAGTGTAGTTACGGATCAATTCTTCAGCGTTATCAGTAGCAGTATGCATAGCACGCTGCCTATTAGCTAATTCAGAAGCTGCTGATTGTAGCAAAGCGTTCTTTATCCTGCTCTTTACATACATTGGTAAGACAACTCTGAACACTTCATCAGCTGACGGCTCAAATTCATACAAAGGTGTAGGTTCATGAGCTGATGTACTCATATCAGCATTATCATTTACCTTTGTTTGTTCTGCAGAAACAACTTCCAAAGGTAAAACCTTATGCACTTGAGGAATCTGAGTAACCATTGTCTTAAACCTTGTAAAGACAATATGTACCTGTGCAACACCCTTTGCAGGATCTTCTTCACAGAAATACTCTAATAAAGTCTGAGCGATATCATCAATCATCTCAAAGCTAGGGTTATCAGATTGTCCTTCCCAGCTCTTTTCTGGCTGCCTACCCCTGAAACGGAAGTAGCTTTGAGCCCTACGACCAGAAACAAACAATACTGGTTCTTTTCCTTCTTCACGCAAAGAGTTCAGCAATTTTTCAGTCTCACGCAAAATAGTTGCTGAGTATGCACCTGCCATACCTCTGTCTGAAGTTACTACAAGGACTGCGACCCTGTTAGTATCTGTACGAGGTCTTGTCAATGGATGATCAAAATTGCAGTGCTGTGATAAAGCTTGAACAGCGTGTGTTAAAGCTAAATCGTAAGGTCCAGATTGTTGAGCTAGAGTGCGTGCTTTGCCGATTCTAGAAGCAGCTATAAGTTCCATTGCACGAAACACTTTAGCTAGTGTTTGTGTAGACCTTATTCGTTGCTTATATATTCGTTGTTGCCCGCTCACGATTAGCCTCGCTTATTACTTACGATTTGCTCAGAAGAAAATTCAGCTTCTGTTTCAACTTCGCTAACAGAGTTGTTATTTGGAATAACTAGAAAATTCTTTGTATATTCGCTAACAGCTGCTTTCAACTTCTCTTCTGTTTCATCGTCTAGTACGTTAGTTTCAGCCAAGATTTTAGCTACATCAGTATTAGATTTTACATAGTCAAGCAAGCCATGTTCATATTTGCTGACCTCAGCTACTTCAACTTCATCCAGGTAACCATTTGTACCAGCCCAAATAGAGATAACTTGATCTTCTACTGGATAAGGAGTGGACTGTGGCTGCTTCAAAAGTTCCATTAGTCTAGCACCACGCTGTAGCTGTTGACGTGTAGTTGCATCAAGGTCTGATGCGAACATCGCAAAGGCTGCCATTGAGCGGTATTGAGCTAGAGTTAGCTTCAAAGTACCAGCAACTTTCTTCATAGCTTTCACCTGCGCGTCACCACCAACACGTGAAACAGAAATACCTACGTCAACTGCTGGACGCTGGTTAGCGTTGAACAAATCTGACTGCAAGAAAATCTGACCGTCTGTAATAGAGATAACGTTTGTTGGAATATATGCTGAAACGTCATTAGCTTTTGTCTCAATCATTGGCAAACCTGTCATTGAACCTCCTCCGAGTTCATCTGATAGCTTTGCACAACGTTCTAGCAAACGTGAGTGTAGGTAGAAAACATCCCCTGGGTATGCTTCACGACCTGGTGGACGGCGTAGCAACAAAGAAACAGCACGGTATGCTTCAGCTTGTTTTGTCAAGTCATCAAATACAATCAAAACGTGCTTTCCTTGATACATCCAATGCTGTCCTATAGCAGAACCAGTATAAGGTGCCAAATATTTGAAACCTGCTGAGTCAGAAGACGGTGATGCAACAATTGTTGTATACTCCATTGCCCCTGCTTCTTCTAAAGCACCGCGTACTGAAGCAATTGTTGAACCTTTTTGTCCAATTGCAACATAAATACAGCGTACCTGTTTCTGAGGATCTCCACTCAACCAGTTTTCACGCTGATTCAAAATAGTATCCAGAGCGATAGCTGTTTTACCTGTTTGACGGTCACCAATAATTAGCTGACGCTGTCCACGACCAATTGGAATCATTGAGTCTATAGCTTTCAAACCTGTCTGCAAAGGTTCATGCACAGACTTACGCATCATTACGCCTGGTGCCTGTAATTCCAAAGGACGACGTTCATCTATATCAGTGATTTCCCCTAGTCCATCAATTGGATTTCCTAGCGGATCAACAACACGTCCCAAATACCCGTCACCTACTGGTACTGAAAGAACTTCACCGGTGCGACGTACTTCGTCACCTTCTTCAATATTTGAAAAGTCACCTAAAACGACAACACCAATTGAACGAACATCAAGGTTCATTGCTATCCCCAGAGTTCCATCTGAGAACTTTAGGAGTTCATTAGCCATAGTGCCTGGTAAACCTTCAACTTCGGCAATACCATCAGCAGTCATAATAACGCGGCCAATTTCATCTTTAGCAACACGGCTTGGTTCGTAAGAATTTACGAAATCATCTAAAGCTGCACGTATATCTTCGGGTTTAATCGATAGTTCAGACATTAGTCTTCCTAATTTATGAGGCTAAACGCTGACGGGCCTGCTCCATTGAAGAAAGCAAAGAACCATCAATCATTGTTTGGCCTATACGAATACGAATACCACCGATAAGTTCTTTATCGATTACTTCATTAATAATTACTTGTTTTCCATAAGCTTTCTGTAGAATACTTTCAAGACGCACTTTTTGTTGCTCAGTCATAGGAGCTACTACAGTTACAACGGCTAAGAGGTGATTAGCGTGTCCTGCCACTAACTCGGCAAGTCCTCTAATATATACGCTCAGCCCCGCACGTTTAGTATGTACAACAGCACGTTTTAGCATTAATACAGAAAGAGCATCTATTTCGCTAGCAAATACTTTATCAACCAAATTTACACGATCTTTAACACTGTAAGTGCGAAGATCTGTCAAAGTATTACGTAAAGAAGGATTTTTCTTTAAAGTACCTATGACAGCAAATAGATCACTTTGAACTTTATGAAGTTTGTCTTCACTTTCTGCATATAGCATTATTGCTTCAATGCCTAGTGTTTCCAAAGCTTCTAACAAGTCAGCATCTTTTGTCCATCTAAGCTCTGCCAAAGCACAAAGTATCTGTACACTAGCTTTATTTATAGAGTCAGATAGTAGTTTTTCGACAAAACTAACCTTGTCCCCGGCACTGCGTGAAGGATCAGTTACGGCTCGCAATAATGGAGTATTTTCAGCAAAGAGCTTTTCAACAGCAAATAAATCTTCACTAATAACAAGAGCATTGTCACTAGCATTAACTATTGAAGTAAATATCGGCGAAAATTGAGCTAAAGCTCTTTTAACATGCAAACGCATTATGACTCCTTTTTAGAAGGAATACGCTCTAAATCATCCAAAAAACGGTCTATAACACGAGCAGATAATTCTTCGTTTTGAAGATGTTCACCAACGATTTTATCTGCTAGTTCACATGCAAGCATTCCTACCTCTGAACGTAAACTAATCTGTGATAGCTGGTATTCAGATTGAATTTGTCTCTGTGCTGCTTCAATAATACGTTCAGCTTCAAGTTTTGCTTGTGCTTTAGCTGAATCAATTATGTTTCTAGCATCAGTATGAGCTTTTTCACGAATCTGTGTAGCTTCTTCGAAAGAACGAATTTTTTCTTCTTCAAGTTCACGCTTGACTATAGCTACTTCTTCTTTAGCTACCTTAGACGCATTAATACCAGCCTCAATTTTCTCAGTTCGTTCTTGGATAACCGAGTTAAACTTAGGCAAAACTTTTCGTAGTACTAGTGCCAAAACAGCCATACAGATAAGGGAATAAACCATATCTGGTACTGTTGGCAACAAAATGTTGTGCCCAGAAGATAGTGGTAATAATAAGTAAGTAAACATTAGAACATGAAACCTGCAGCAATACCGATAAGTGCCAATGCTTCAGTGAACGCGATACCAATAAACATGTTCACTTTCAAGCTACTTGCTAGTTCAGGCTGGCGTGCAATAGCTTGGTTTGTGTGACCAACAATAATACCAATACCAACACCTGGACCGATTGCAGCTAGACCATATCCGACTGCCATTAGGCTACCTGTAACCATATTCTTTTCCTTTTCGTATATGTTTTACACCTGTATTTTATGTTTAGTGTTCCACCGACAACTGCACATATACAGCTGATAGTAGAGCAAAGATATATGCTTGCAATGCTGCAACAAAAATTTCAAAAGCATAAATAGCTATAGACAGTGCCATAGTTATTGGTGCTAAAGCTGTATAAATACTTAGAGAGAATATGAAAATATTTGTTGCGATAAAGAACAAAACAAGAAGTAAGTGTCCAGCAATCATGTTAGCCAGTAGACGGATAACAAGAGTAAATGGACGAACAATAAAGGTTGAGAAGAACTCAATCAAAATAAATAGCGGATAAAGTATTTTTGGAATATCTGGAAGTATAAGTTGTGATTTAAAGAATTTACCAACACCGTTTACACGTATTCCAATATAAATAAATGCAACATAAGAAACTATCGCATAAACCAAAGGAATACCTACAACACTAGATCCAGCAATATTTAGCCCCGGAATAATACCTGTAATATTCATGGAAAAAATACCTAAGAATATGAAAGTAATAAGAGGGGTAACTGTATCAGCTATCTTCTTAGACTGAATAATTTCACAAACAATATTTTTTCTTACAAATTCAAAAACCATTTCGACTAAAACTTGTGCACGCGATGGTATTACTTTAGCTTTAGAAGATGCCAAAAGTAATATTATTGATACAACAGTTACTGATATCAAACGAACCAACATCACGCGGTTTAGTTCGAAAGGAGTCCCTTCAAATAAAATTGCAGGTGGAAAAAATTCATCAACGCTAATTGAATCTAATCCATCGCTAAGTGGGACTAGATAAGGAGTAATCATACCTAACAAAAGGTACCTCCTATTAATTCGCCATTGAGCATTATTTCCTCTCCATGACCCCAACCTTTGGAAGTCACGAACACATATTTGTGCTCTAAATTGTTATAGCATAAATCTGTATCTAGAAACAAGTAATGAAAAGCACTTACATACATTATAAATACAAAATAGTCCTAAATAACTAATGTACGGTCGTATATGAAAAATATCTAATACCTTTTTAAACGTATCTAAATTTCGTTTTAGTTAAGAAATATATTTCAATAAAAGAACCTAATAACATGCTAATTATTAAAGTAATTGAAAAAATGTGTGCATTCACATTCATATAGTTACGTATTAAGAACAAGAAAACAATGATAAAAATTATTTTTATTAAGAATGCGAAAAGAACTAATCCACCTATCAAAGAGTGATTTTTAACACTCAATTTTATAACTAAGATAGTAACAGACATCAAAACGATAAATCCTAAAGTAGCGAGTAAAACAGACTCGATACCTCTAAATCCATCAAAATAATATGCAATAAGGCTACCGAATACTAAAATCGTCACCAACAGAACGAGCATTGTTGTAAAAATTTTTCTAACAGCTTTTAGCATTTGTCGATCATTGTGACTTATGCTCTTTACTCCATCACGAATACTATCATCGACCATTTTTATTCCTGCCTTATATTTCCTATTTTTTATTGAACTTTGATAAGATTTTATTTCTAAGTAGTGGAGCTGAAAACAAAGTATAAACTAAGGCTAAGACTATCATTGGTAGCCATACGCCTATCCAAATTTGACCCGGTAAGAACAAA
The DNA here is from genome assembly GCF_011751945.2 of Actinomyces sp. zg-332. Lineage (NCBI taxonomy): Bacteria > Bacillati > Actinomycetota > Actinomycetes > Actinomycetales > Actinomycetaceae > Tongtianella > Tongtianella jiaweipingae. Next base: position 509,228 of record NZ_CP064951.1, on the reverse strand, counting down.
AGTGAACAACTTCCAAAAGAAACAACGATACACCATATATACATGACTAGAACTACATGACGATGACTATATCCTAAGCTAAGCAAACGATGGTGAATATGCAGTCTATCAGCATGGAAAGGTGATTTTCCTGCCTTTATTCTCCTTACAACTGCCATAGTCATATCAATTAAAGGAATTAACATTACAGTTAAAGGTAAAAGAATTGGAATAAAAGCCGCAAAAGTTTGTCTCGGTAACATAACTGCTGGGTTAATCTGACCTGTCACAAGAATAGTTGCACTTGCTGTAACTAATCCCAAAATCATCGATCCACAGTCACCCATGAATATAGAGGCAGGGTTAAAATTATGAGGTAAAAATCCTACACACACACCTAATAGAGCAATTATTACAACAGAAGCTAAAGAGGCATATGAGTGACCTCCCACTACCCTGGTCAAAACGTAAGAATAAATGAAGAAAGCTAAAGAACCAATAGCAATCATTCCAGAGGCTAAACCGTCTAATCCATCGACAAAATTCACAGCGTTCATTGCTAATATAATTAGGAAAATCGTTGCTATAAGTGATAGGCGTGAAGAACCAATAGTTAAACCATATATCGGGAAAGAAGTAATTTGTATCCCCATCCAAGCCATTATGCCAGCTATCAGCACTTGACCTGCGAGTTTAGTTACCCAGTCTAATTCCCAAATATCGTCAATTACGCCTAATAAACAGACAGCCCCACTTCCAAAAAGTATTGCCCAAGCTTCAGAAGTTTTGAAGACTTCTTCTAGAAAAGGAATATGACTGGCAACTATAAAAGATACAAAAATACCAGCAAAAATTGCTACACCACCAAAACGAGGTATAGGAACTGTGTGAACATCACGATCGCGTACTGGGGTGAGAGCTTTTGTAGCAAGGGCAAAATGACGCACCATAGGAGTAGTCAAGTATGTGACGCTACAGGCAATCAAAAATATGAGCAAATAAACTCTCACACTATTTCCAATCAATACTTCAAAACATATTTCACAAAGTTTCTACGAAACACTATAGACTAATTTTAGTTAATTAGCACATATTTATCCGTGTAATACAAACTATTATTATCATATAAAAATAAAATCAGTATTTATAGTTTACCGCTTATTATACCTATTTAAATCTAATTTACATCAGGTAAAAATTTTTCCAAATCTTTCTTAGTAATAACACCTAATCGTAATATTTTTATGGGGGTTGTAGTCAAATCCACTATAGTGGAACTAACTCCTAAAGGAGAGGCTCCTCCATCTACATAAGCTTGAACTGTGTCGCCGAAATACTGTACTGCTTCTTGCACATTCAACGCTGGTGGGCAAGAAGTCAAATTGGCACTCGTAACAGCTAAAGGTCCAGCTAATTCTAAAATTTTCAAAGCTATTTCACTATCAGGCATACGTAGTGCAACCGTTGAGTTAGTTTCGCTTAAATCCCAATCTGTACTTTTTTTCATTGACAACACTACAGTTAGTGGACCTGGCCAAAACTCTTGCAAAAGAGGAATAAATTTTTCATCTAGTTCGGCTATTTGCTTAGCTTGGTCAATTCCTGACACTAAAACAGGAGGTGGTTTGTGCTTACCCCTACCCTTAGCTTGTAAAATGGATTCTATATTTTCAGGTTTTTTCGGGCTAGCTCCAATACCATAAACAGTATCAGTAGGCAAAACAATCAACTTGTCGTTTTTTATTGCTTCAACTGCTTGCTCAATACTAGAATATTTCATTTGAAACTCCATTTTATGTGCCTATTCTTAGAAAATTTCTTGACTAAAAATAAGCTAGTAAATAGCCTTTATAAATCTAGGATACCCGTTCAAATCATTCATAGGTTCTGTTGTAGAAAAATTTTTTCCTTTTATATACTCACATAGTTCTTCTTGGTGGGTATCATCATGCTCTATTACGAATAAACCACCTTTTTTTAAAAGTTTAGCTGCCACATCAACAATTTTTCTAGGGATATACAATCCCTTATCATCTCCCCCGTATAAAGCTATTTTAGGGTCATAAGAAACTTCATTATCAAATACCCTATTACTCGGAATATAAGGAGGATTTGAGACAACACAGTCAAAGCTACCTAGAATAACATTGTCCTTTATCCCGTAAGTATTTACCCAAGATGTACTAGTAGCATCATCATGGATAATCTTAACTTTATTGCCATATTTGAGATTATTTTGCTCAGCTACGGCAATAGCTTCAGGGGAAATTTCCACAGCAAATACATCCGTGTTTTCAATTTCACTCGCGATAGAAATAGCAATATTTCCACTACCTGTACATAAATCAACTACCTTCATTTTAGGCAAAGCAAAATCTATATTGTCTTTTGTATGTAAAGTTTTGTCTAGAAAAACGCTATTTTTTCTAACTGAACTTACGTAGTCAATAACGTAGTCAACTATAAGTTCTGTTTCAGGACGAGCAATAAAAGCGTCTTTACTGGAAAAAAGTTCCAAATATCTAAAATTAACTTTCCCTAAAATATGCTGTAATGGCACCTTTTGTAAGCGTTTAGATATTAAAGAATTGTACAACTCTAATTGTTCTGGCAAGAAATTATCAGCTAAATATAAAGGCTTACCTAAACAATACTCAGCAATACGAACAGCACTTATATTGAAATCAACAATGCCTCTATCACGCAGTAATGCACTAGCCTTAGCGATAATTTCCCTATTATTCATTGCTACTACATTGTTATTCGTTATTTCCAGCGTTAGCTAGTCTTTCTTTTTCGTCCATCTCGACACATGAACGCACAATTGCTTCCAAGTCACCGTCAATTACCTGATCCAAATTGTAAGCCTTATAACCTGTACGGTGGTCAACAATTCTGTTTTCAGGGAAATTATATGTGCGAATACGCTCTGAGCGGTCAACTGTACGAACCTGTGAATGACGTGCCTGTGCTGCTTCAGCCGCACGCTTAGCTTCCTGTTCAGCAAGTAATCTGGCACGCAAAACACGCATACCAGCCTCTTTATTTTGGAGCTGAGACTTTTCGTTTTGCATAGCTACAACAATACCTGTAGGTATGTGTGTGATACGTACAGCTGAGTCAGTAGTATTCACAGACTGACCTCCAGGGCCTGAAGAACGATAAACGTCGATTCTCAAATCATTTGGATCGATTTCTATTTCGCCAGTTTCTTCAGCTTCAGGCATGACTAACACACCTGCTGCTGATGTATGAATGCGTCCCTGAGATTCTGTAGCTGGTACACGCTGAACACGGTGCACACCACCTTCAAATTTCATCTGAGCCCAGACACCATCTTCTGGAGCAACTTCACCTTTGGATTTAATAGCTATTTGTACATCTTTATAGCCACCCAAATCTGAGTCAGTGCTTGATAAAACTTCTGTAGTCCAGCCTTTGCGCTCAGCATATCTCAAATACATACGTAGCAAGTCAGCAGCAAACAGTGCCGATTCAGCGCCACCTTCACCAGCTTTGATTTCCATAAGAATATCACGAGCATCAGCTTCATCACGTGGAGCTAGAACTTTTCTAAGTACATCGTAAGCTTTCTCATATTCTTCTTCGAGGGCTGGTAGTTCTTGAGCAAAGCTTTCGTCTTCAGTAGCTAGTTCTTTAGCAGCTTCTAGGTCATCAACTGTTTGGTAATACTTCTTCGCAGCAGCAGCAATACGTCCAAGCTGTGCATAACGTCTACCAAGAGTACGAGCTTTAGTGCGGTCATTATGTACATCAGGATCAGCTAAAGCTTTTTCAACTTCATCGTATTCTTTAAGAAGATCTCCAACTGCACCAAATTCTTCACTCATATTTCCTACTCAATTCGCAATACATATATACTCAATAATTTTACACAAATACTAAAAAATTATATCCCAATAATAATACTCAAGATAGTTTATTTTGAATATTATACTTACAACGATACTTTTAAAATGCAAATACACCAATTTTATTATCATTGTTATCAAAATACTAATAAATATTTATCAACTATATGTCCTCATTGGGTGTATAACTTTATCTTAAAAATTGAGTAAATTATTTATTTCCATAGCACTTTTTATACTTTTATACTACTAAAGTTGATTTAGTCTATATACTACACGCCAGTATTTTTCAGGTAAGTAATAAAGGAACTTATTATAAAAGTTACTTTCAGTATTTTGCGTTACTTTGTATTCTCAAATAGCATATTAGATTTATAAAACTCTATCTTATACTAAATAAACATGATAAATCCAGACAAGATAAATACATTTTCCCTATACAACATAGTAAAGGGATATAATTACAATCTTTAGTGTGAAAACAAAAAAATGAAATTAAAATAAAATTTTGGCACCAATACTTTTAAAGTATCAGTGCCAAAGCAAAACTACTTACGTTTACCGTAACGAGCTTCGAAACGAGCAACACGACCACCAGTATCAAGAATCTTCTGCTTACCAGTGTAGAAAGGATGGCATGCTGAGCATACATCTGCACGCATCTCACCTGAAGTTAGTGTTGAACGTGTTTTAAATGTGTTACCACATGTACAAGTAACTGTGGTTTCAACATATTCTGGGTGAATACCCTTTTTCATGGTTTCTCCTTGTATTAGAAGGGAACTGGGTCCAAAGTTGTTGGCTTCGGTGAAGCAGTTCCTAAGGCATCTTGCCAAAAAACAATTTTGCCATTTTTAGAAAAATTTTCAAGTTTTAAAGTAGTATCTGACTAAAATATTCAGAAGAATCAATTAGCCAGATAATACCCATAAAGTTTATTCTGGTGAAACAGTTTTTGCTACTGTAACCAAAAATTCAGCATTTGTCTTATTTTCTTTTAGCTTATTCAAAATCAATTCAATAGCTTGTTGCTGTTCCAAAGAAGCCAAAACTCGACGCAAACGCCAAATTATCTGCAATTCGTTAGGAGCGAATAGATCTTCTTCACGACGTGTACCTGAAGAATTTACATCAATTGCTGGGAAAATACGCTTATCAGCCAAAGCACGTGACAAACGCAATTCCATATTGCCTGTGCCCTTGAATTCTTCAAAGATTAATTCGTCCATCTTTGAACCAGTTTCAACTAGAGCAGAAGCAATAATAGTCAATGAGCCACCATTTTCAATATTACGTGCAGCCCCAAAGAATTTCTTTGGAGGATATAGTGCGGCAGCATCCACACCACCCGATAAAATACGACCTGAAGGAGGTGCAGATAGGTTATAAGCACGTGATAGACGAGTCAAAGAGTCCAAAAGCACAACTACGTCTTTACCTAGTTCAACTAGACGCTTAGCACGTTCAATTGCTAATTCAGCAACAGTTGTATGATCTACTGCTGGGCGATCAAAAGTAGAAGCAATAACTTCACCCTTTACTGTACGTTCCATGTCAGTAACTTCTTCTGGGCGTTCGTCAACTAGTACCACCATTAGGTGAACTTCAGGATTATTCTCAGCAATAGCATTAGCAATTTGTTGCATCATGATTGTCTTACCAGCTTTTGGTGGAGCAACAATCAGACCACGCTGACCTTTACCAATAGGAGCTACTAAGTCAATCACTCTTGAAGACATCTGATTAGAATCATTTTCCAACTTCAGCTGTTCTTGTGGGTAAAGTGGTGTCAATTTGTTGAATTCTACACGATCTTTAATTTCTTCTAGTGTCATGCCATTGATGAAATCAAGACGAGCTAGTGCAGAATACTTTTGACGCTGATATTCACCTTCACGTGGCTGACGAACAGCACCTTGTACAGCATCGCCTGGACGTAGTCCATACTTTCGCACCTGTCCCAAGCTAACATATACATCGTGTGGACCGGCTAAGTATCCTGAAGTACGGATGAAAGCGTGGTTCTCCTGAATATCTAATACACCACCAATTGGTAGCAATACATCGTCTTCGCTAAACTCTTCAACTGAGTTTGTATTTTCTTCACGTGTTGTTTCACGACGACGCTTATTGCGGTCACCACGTTCACCACGTTCACGGGTGTCGCGACCTCTACGTGTACGTACATTTCTTTCACCACGGTCATATCTTCCACGGCGCTCTTCACGATTTTCACGTTCTTCGTGATTTTCTTTTTCTTCATTATTTCTACGATCTTCAAACTCAGAAGTATCTTCTTTGGTATCTGCTGAGGAAGAATCGTTATTATCGTCAGATTTAATACCCAAATCTTGCATTAATGTTTCACGAACGTTTAATACATCTTCACTGACTGGGTCAGGAGTTGCAACTGCTGAAGTTGCACGCCTAGAAATACGGCGACGTCCATCACGTCCACGGCGTTCTGATCTTCCGTGATTATTATCTTTTTGCTGATATTCTTCAGAATAAGTCTTTTCTTCATTATTTTGATTGACTTGAGAGTTATTACTAAGTGATTCAATAGCCTCTACAAGCTCTAATTTACGCATTTTTGAAACGCCTTTTAAACCTAGATTTATAGCCATAGTTTTTAGCTCATCTAGTTTCATAGTGGTTAAACTTTTACTCATACCGTTCCTGATTATTGGATTTTAAGATAACGAAAATACAAAACTTTTATATTTCCTTATTAAGATAGAGATTCTTCTCTAAGCAACATGCGTATAAACGCACACCACTAATTATATAACATTTATCTAGCAAAAACAATAATATTGCCTTTATGATGAATATCACTTATTTTTCAACATAAAGTATTGAATTCACGGATATGATTCCCACATCTTCGTTAAACATTTCCACAGTTTTTTTAAGAGAACTATATGTAGTTTCATGAGTGAAAATGGATAGGCGAACTTCTAAGTTCTGCCTGTCTTGAACCAAAGAATCAATAGATAAATTATTTGCCCCACAAATACCTGTAACTTGGGAAAGAACTCCAGGTCTATCATCAACAGTCAAATTCATATAGAAACGACCACTAATATACTCATCACTTAATATATTTAAATCTGTAGGGACATAATTTTGTGTGAAAACTATGCCATATTTCTTGTGAACACTAGCCCTGACTATATCATTCAACACAGTTGAAGCAACGGCATTAATACCATAACCCTGCCCATAAAACATTAGCCTTCCAGCTAACTGTGTGTCTACTAAAACAGCATTATGAATACCTTTAACTGTAGCTAATGGATGATACAAAGGAAGTAAAGTCGGACGTACACTAACGTGTATTCCCATAGCATTATGATCTTCACGCCTACTAGCAACAAATATCAGCTTTAAAGCATATCCTTTTTCCTTAGCAGTCTTTATATCTTCTACAGTGATATCTTCTATACCTTTAGCGTCAACTTGATCAATTGAAATTTGACTAGAAAACGCTAATGAGGAAAGAATTGCAGCTTTAGATGCAGCATCAGTGCCATATACATCAGCGGTAGAATCAGTTTCTGCAAAACCTAAATCTTGAGCCTGCTGTAGGGCTTCTTCAAAAGAAGTGCCTTCAGAGGTCATCTTGTCTAGAACATAATTAGTAGTACTATTTACAACTCCCATAATTGACTCGACTTTATCATTTCGCAAAGATTCACGAAGAGCATGAACTATAGGAATAGCTCCACATACACTACCTTCATAATAAAGTTCAGTCTTATTGGTTTCACATGCTTCCATTAACTGTTCATAAAAATGTGATAGAAGCATTTTATTAGCGGTGACAACAGTTTTTCCTAAAGATAAGGCTTCAAAAACATAATCTTTAGCGTCAGTCAAACCACCAACTAGCTCTACCACTATGTCAGCCTTGCGAATAAGTGAAGGTATATCAGTAGAAAATAGGCGCTTATCTATATCTTCATGCCCTATTTTCTCTATATTTTTTACACCTACACCAATTAAGTCAACTTTAGTACCAACACTTTGGTCAAGTTCTTCTTGTTGCTCACTAATTAACCGCACAACCTGTGCAGCCACATTACTAGATCCTAAAATAGCTATTTTTATCTTATTCATAGTTACATTTTTTCAGGTGCGCTAACACCAACGATTGACAACCCATTCTTCAAAACCTGTGAAGTAGCTTCGTTCAAATATAGACGTGCTACATGTTCAGGACCTTTAGTCTCACCTTCTTTAGGTGTGACACGGCATTTAGCATACCAGGTATGATAAGCAGCAGCCAAACTCTCCAAGTAACGAACAATACGGTGTTGCTCTAACATCTGCGCAGACTGTAATACTATTTGAGGGAACTGAGATAAAGTAGCCAAAAGTTCTAAATCAGACTCGGAACTTAGGCAAGAAGCATCAAAGCTTTCTTCCAGTCCAATACCGTATTCCAAAGCTTTTTTCTTAACACTACAAGTACGTGCATGAGCATATTGTAAGTAATACACAGGGTTTTCATTGCTATGACTGGTCAACAAATCTAAATCAATATCAATTTCACTATCCATTGAAGAACGCGCTAGTGAATAACGAGCAGCATCCACTCCCACTGCTTCAACTAAATCTTCCAAAGTCACAATAGTACCTGCACGCTTAGACATACGAACAGGTTGTCCACCTGAGTAAAGGTTAACCATCTGTCCAATGATAATCTCTAGGTTTTCGTGTGGAGTATCGCCATAAGCTGCACACATAGCCATCATACGACCGACATATCCATGGTGATCAGCACCTAGCAAAATAATGGCTTTATCCGTACCACGTTCTTTCTTATCCAAGTAATAAGCAATATCTCCAGCAAAATATGCAGCATTACCGTCAGACTTAATAATAACGCGGTCTTTATCATCTCCAAATTTTGTAGTTTCAACCCAAATAGCACCATCTTCATCTTTTATAACGCCTTGAGAACGCAAAATTTCAACAGCTTTATCTACGCGTCCGCTCTCATGTAAACTATCTTCATGGAAGTATACGTCAAAATCTACACCGAAATCATGCAAAGATTTTTTAATTTCATCAAACATCAAAGTAACGCCACGCGAACGGAAAACTTCAAGTAATTCTTCATCATCAGTAATATCTAAAACTGATGTACCTAAATCACGCTGATAGTCAATTTTAATTTGCTGGGCAATGTCATGAATATACTGTCCACCATAACCATCTTCAGGAGCTTCAAGTCCCTTAGCACTAGCTATCAAAGATTTAGCAAAGCGGTCAATTTGTGCACCATGGTCATTAAAATAATACTCACGAACAATGTTACCACCGCTAAACTCTAGCAAACGAGCCAAAGTGTCGCCCACAGCAGCCCACCTAGCACCACCAAGGTGAATAGGTCCAGTTGGATTAGCTGAAACAAACTCAAGGTTTATATTTTTACCAGCAAAAAAGTTATTTTTACCGTAATTTTCCCCATTGCTAAGAATCTCATCAACCACTGATCCAGCAGCACCAGCCACCAAAGTAATATTTAAGAATCCAGGTCCGGCAATTTCAACTTTCTCAATATGAGCATTTTCAAATAATTTATCAGCAATAACCTGAGCAAAATCACGAGGAACAAAACCAGCTTTTTTACCTAATTGCATAGCAATGTTTGTAGCCCAGTCACCATGTTGTCTTTGACGAGGACGTTCAATTTTTACAGTCTCAGGTATGTCGCTTTCTTGTAAATTAGTTTGTCCTAGACTTACAATCTCTTCAATAATTGTTTTCAAAAACGCAGATAACTGTTCAGGTGTCATTTCGCTTCCTATTTTATTATCAGTAATTTTGTTGAAACATTGCAACGACTTTCTAATTCATCTCTTATCGGTAAATACCAATACTTCTACCTTTAAAAGATTTGTAAACCTTAATATTAATTAAATGCTTATTAGATGTCTTGCGTAAAACATAATGATATCATGAATGGAAATAAGTTATATATTGATTCATGCATAACCTTATACATATTTATACAATTGTAAAATTTAACACATAACTACTTATTTAATAACACTAGCATTATATTATTTAGAAAATTTATAAAGTAACTACCACCTTATTAAACCTGAAAAACATTAAACGCTAAAGCATCTAATACTTTCATTTTCAGTATCCAATATTTCCAAGAATAAATCTAATGCGTATATTCTTAAAAACTAACAAAACTTTAAGTAAATAAAGCCCCCAAGAAGGGAGCTTTAGAAAGTTTACAATTAGTCCTTGATTAGTCCTTCTTTTACAGCACGAACTAAACGACGTGGAATTGAAACCTCGCGTCCACCGACTTTAACTGTGTCGAGCTGAGGAACTTCAGCCTTCCACTGGGACCGGCGAGAGCGAGTGTTACTGCGGGACATCTTGCGCTTTGGAACTGCCATTTGCCCTACCGCTCCTATCTAAACCTACTAACAAATTACACTATCACAATGTGATACTCAGATAATACAAAATGCATTATTCAACTAATGAAGTATAACAAACATTGAAAAATAATTCCACTATTTCAAGAATATTATTTCTTCACACCCATTTATTCTAACTATTTATAGCAATAAATCAACTTTTCACACCCAAAATCACGTACTTGAACAAAATAAAAAAAATGACTTATAAATACAAAATAAATTTCAGTTTCCCAAATAGTAGATATGAACAATATTTACATACAGAGCCACACATTTATACCAATTTTAGCATAAAGTATTCTTTATATATCTAACGCATTCCTTGAAATTGCACTGATTTTAAACGTCTTTCTAAATGCCATTGTGTATAAGAGTTAACAATATCAGTAACTTCATCTATTACTTCACCAGGCACATTATAAAGATTGTTCCAGTTACCCACTAGTAAATCACTAAGCACTTTCATAGTATATACATCAACTTTTACACACCCTTGCTCACGGCATTCAAAGCACATAGCTCCACCAGAATGGACGTTAAAATATTCATGCAATCCATCTTTAGAGCAAACTGCACACTTATAGCAACTAGGAGCCCACCCACTAATAGCTAAGGCCCTAAAACAAAAAGAATTTGCGACCATCACAGGAACATAGTCTTTATAAGACAAAGCATACAAAGCACCTTTTAACAAAGAATATAAACTTAAAGCTTGCTCTTTTTCCTCTATCAGCTTCTCACAAAGCTCACTTATCAGATTAGCTGTAGTAAAAGACTCAAAACTCTTAGAAATATTCTTTGAAAAAGCATCTATAATCTCGACTTGAGTAATATTATCTAAGCTACGCCCCTCATAAATCTGTACATCTATACAGTTAAACGGCTCAACCCTAGCCCCTATTTTCGAGGTAGTTTTACGCACTCCCTTAGCCACAGCATTTCTTATCCCATATTCTTTAGTAAAGATAGTAATGATTTTGTCTGATTCCCCAAGCTTACGAGTACGCAACACTATCGCTTCACTACGATAAATTTTCAATGCATACTCCTTCGCTAATTCCACTTACTTACAACTACAGTTCAACTTCAAAGCCTTGTTTACGAGCAAACTCTAGTATTTTCCTACGTGAAGGGTAATCTTTTTTCAAACGAGAAATAACTACTTTTACAAAATCGTTACGATATTGGCTACCAGAACTTGCATCGTTACGCTTGATGAAATATTGAGCAATCTCGTCATTATATTCAGCTATTTCTGACAAATAATCATCGTAAACTTTGTACTCATTTTCGAATACACGCATTGAAAAGTCTAGACGCGGTTTCTGATAAATAACTTTGTCACTAGGCTTACCTACTACAAGTCCTATAGCTGGAAAAGTAAGCTGAGGCATTTTTAAAAGCTCACATATGCGCTCAGGATTATTCAAGATACTTCCAAGCAAACAGATACCCAATCCCATGCTTTGCGCCACTAAAGCCATAGTCTGAGCCATAATACAAGCGTCGCTAAATCCTTGGAAGAAAAGATCCATGCTACTAGCATAAGTTTGCTTTACCCCAGATTCTTCAGCAATGCTTTTGTTCCTGTAATTATCTACAGCAAATATGAAAAGATGAGGTGCCTTAGCTATAAATTCTTGACGTGAAACTTTTGAAACTTCGTTCTTTATATTAGGGTCACTTACATGAATTATAGAACAAGCTTGGCTACTAGTTGAGGTAGATACTGCAATGGCTGATTTATAAAGAGTCTCAAGCGTTTCCTCGCTCAGTGTTTCATCTTTAAAATCTCTAATAGAACGATGTTTAAAAACAGTATCTAAAATTTCCATACCATACCTACTCTAGAATTAGGCAATACTAAAACCCTAATTTTTGTAGCTGTTTAGGATCTCGTTGCCAGTCTTTGGCTGTTTTCACATGCAAATCTAAATAAATCTTTTTGCCTAATAAGTTTTCAATGCCTTTTCTGGCTCTACTTCCTACTTCTTTCAAACGACAACCATTTTTTCCTATGATAATTGCTTTTTGTGAATCTCTTTCAACATAAAGATTTACATAAATATTAACTATTTCTTCTTTATTTTTATTCTTACGAGTAATCATTTCTTCAACAACTACTGCTAAGGAGTGTGGAAGCTCATCCCTTACTCCCTCTAGGGCCGCCTCTCTGATTAACTCTGCAATCATAACATCATCTGGTTCATCAGTAAGCTCACCCTCAGGATATAAAGGAGGAGAAACCTGTAGCTTAGAAATAACAAGATCTATAAGGTCGTCAACTTGCTTATTCTTTAGTGCACTAACAGGAATAATGTCAGAAAAATTATGCAAAGTTGAGATATCTAATAAATGTTCTACAAGTCTTTCGTGGTCAACCAAATCAGTCTTAGTAGCAACAGCTATAACAGGAGTTTTAATTGAGGACAACTGAGCTGCAATAAACTTATCTCCAGGACCAACTTTTTGATCAGCAGGCAGACAAAATAAAATAACATCAACATCTGATAAAGTTTCACGTACTAGTTCATTCAAACGTTTCCCCAGCAAAGTGCGTGGACGGTGTAAACCGGGCGTATCCACAAGCACTATTTGTCCCTCTTGCCTATGGACAATAGCTCTAATAGTATGACGAGTTGTCTGAGGACGCATAGAAGTAATCGCAACTTTCTCGCCCACTAAAGCATTAGTCAAAGTTGATTTACCAGCATTAGGACGCCCTATTAAACAAGCAAATCCTGAACGATAATCATCAGGATAATCAACCTTAAACTTGGATACAAATCCATCCAGTGCATTAGGACCGTTCATAAGGTCTTTATCTGATGGAAAATCCATTGCTATTCCCCTGTCGCCAAAAATTTATTTCTACTACAAATAATACCTTATTAAAGGTCTTAGATTTCAAATTATTACAGATTTTCTTATTCTTTTAGTATAAATTATAAGTTACTTTTTCATATCACCACAGCAAGTAAATTATTCCTCAAATTCATCGTTTTTAGATATAACTATTGCTCCTATTTGTTTTCTACGACCAATCGCTTCTTGTGCTATCAAATTCAACCCATAAATTTTACCGCTTGTGCCAGGCAAAGGAACTTTACCTATAGCTTTCGCTAATAAGCCATTTACGGTATCCACATCTTCATCTTCAATTTCGACATCCAATAATTCATCTAGCTCATTGATAGGAAAACGCGCTGGAACTTTCCAAATACCTGGTGAAATTTCTTCAGGCTCTTGAATCTTTTTATCATGTTCATCAAATAAGTCACCAACTAAAACTTCAAGTAAGTCCTCAATAGTAACTAGCCCAGCAGTACCACCATATTCATCAACTACAATAGCTATATGAAAAAGCTCTTCTTGCATTTTTCTGAGTAAGTTATCAGAATATATTGTCTCAGGCACAAAATGTGCCGGTCTCATGACAGTATTTATTAGCTCGTTCTTATCATCAGGATGATAATGTAATCTATGCAAAATATCTTTCAGATATACAACCCCATAAACATCATCTATATTTTTACCCACAACTGGTATACGCGAATAACCTGATTTTACAAATAAAGTCAAAGTTGTATTAATAGTTTCATTAGGTGAAACGGTAATCATATCAATACGAGGGACCATTACTTCACGCACAATAGTATCGCCAAGTTCAAAGACCGACTCTATTATTTCTCTATCTTCGTCTTCGAAAGTCTCAATGCTATCTGCACCATCAACAACTTCACGTAAATCGCGTGCAACATTAGTGCGAATCTCAAACTCAGATATATTTTCTTGTTTATGGTCAACGATTACCCTATTTAGACGATTATTTATACGGCTAACTCCATACAATAAATTTCTCAAAATATAAGCAACTTTAACGGCATAAGTTTTACCTACAACCACAGGTAGTATACCTATAAAAATTGAAGAAAAAATAAGTGTAAAAATTAAGCAAAAAACAATAGCCACCCATTTTTCAGTAAAATATGTGAAAGAGAATACAGTAAAAAATATTACAGCAGAGCCAAAAATCTGCACAAAAAAGACTTTTAAAGACAAAATAGACTGCATTACATTATCTACAAGCCAATAAAGTTTTTCTTTATCTTTCTTGCCATATTTTGTTTCATCGATGCTAGCACGACTTAGTCGCTCAACAGCGTTTTCACCAGTCAAAACGATACTTGAAAATATTCCTAAGACTAAACCTAGAATCAAAAACCAAATATAATCCATGGCAAATTTACCTAAATGATACTAGCATTTTATAAAGTATTATTTTCTTTAGAAGCTAAAAATGTGAGCAGTAAGTTACGCTGTAAGTCAAACATAACTTTTTCTTCTTCTTTTTCTACATGGTCATATCCAAGCAAGTGCAGTATTCCATGAGTAGTTAATAAAAGCATTTCTTCTACTGCTGAGTGTCCAGCTTTACTAGCCTGAGCTGCTGCAACAGTTGGACAGATAACTATATCCCCTAAAATCCCTTCTTCGCTAGGATTGTCAGCAGTTCCGGGACGCAGTTCATCCATTGGGAAAGACATAACATCGGTTGGACCTTCAAGACCTAACCAATCAATATGTAACTTCTCAATAGCTTTTTCATCAATGAATATAATAGATAGTTCAGCTTTAGGATTTACGTGCATTTTATCTAATACAAAGCGTGCAATATCAGCAAATTCTTTTTCATCTACTTTGTAAGTAGTTTCATTACATACTTCAATAGTCACGTTTTCTCCTAAGTGTTTTATATCTTTATCTCATATTTTCTTATCATTTATACGCAGTATCAACATATTTCAAGCAAAAACTCAAAATTATCTTTATATACAAACATAAAATAAATATTTAGTAAAATTTCAAGATTTATCAGTCCAAAGATTAGCTTTAGCACCTATCATTGCTATAGCAACATTTCCAGCATTAGATGTGCGTAAAACACTATCAGATAAACGCACCTTTATTGCACCTTTCTGGGTGAACATTTCTAATTCATTTTCAGTTATTCCGCCCTCTGGCCCAACTATAATATAAATTTCCTCATAAGTATCAAATAACTTTTGAGGTAAATCTGATAAATAGTTGTCAGCAGACTCATGCAAAACAAAAAATCCCACTTTATCACTTTGTTTTTCTTCAATAAAAGTAGATAGTTTTTTACTGTCACATAAGTCATTTACTGCTGGTAAGTAAGACTGGCGAGATTGTTTAGTTGCTGCAAAAACTAGGCTCTGCCACTTAGCTATAGATTTTTGTACCTTATTACCTACCCAAACGCTGACACATCTTTCAGCTTTCCAAGGAGTAATGCTTTTTACCCCTAATTCTACACAAGATTCCACTGCTTGTTCGTCTCTTGATCCTTTAGCTAAAGCTTGTACTAAATGCAGTTGTATACGCTTAGGCTCATCAGTTATTTTTTCTATAATTTCAGCGGTAAATTGTGTTTTGTCACTATGTACAATACGTGAACGCAAACGTGTACCTCTTCCATCCACAATATCAGTTATATCACCATTTTTAAGGCGCATAACTGCAATTGCATGATGAGCTTCTGTACCAGAAATACTAACTTTTTCACCTACATTTAAGATATCTAAATCTCTATCAGGCTGTATAAAAACTGGGTAAGTCATTATAAATCTAATTTCTCCCAAAGCTTAGAAAAGAATCCTTGTTCATTCTTATCTATTTCAGGTTCAACAACTTCTTCATTTCTTATATTAGCTATTTTTTCAAATAATTCTTTCTCTTCATCAGATATGCTCTTAGGAATTTCAATGTCAACATGAACATATAAATCGCCACGGCCTGATCTATTTAAGTATCCTATGCCCTTATCTGCAAGTTTTACTGTTTCACCTGACTGTGTTCCAGGCTGAATGTTCACTGTCTGCATTCCATCTAAAGTTTCAATATCAAACTTTGTACCAAGAACTGCAGCTGTTAATGGAATACGTAACTTAGTGTGTAAATCATTGCCTTCACGTACCAGCATAGAGTGGTGTTTCTGCTTAATTTCTACGTAAATATCGCCGTTTGGACCAGAAAATAAACCGGCTTCACCCACTCCTGATACACGTATTCTGTTACCTTGTTCTACACCAGCAGGAATAGCAACTTTAATCTTTTTATTTTTCCTCACGCGACTGTTTCCGTTACAAGTATTACATGGACTAGAAATTATTGTTCCGTGCCCATCACAAGCTGAACAAGCAGAGTTAGTAACCATTTGTCCAAGTAGAGACTGTACTACTTTTTGAACTGTTCCTTGCCCATTACATACGGAACAAACAGTCAAAGGCTCATTAGTACCTTGTCCATCGCAGTCTTCACATTTTTCATAGGTGTCAAACTCTATTTCTCTTTCAGTTCCGAAGGCTATTTCTGATAAGTCTAAGCTAATCGAAATAAGTCTATCTTGTCCTTTTTGAGCCCTTGGAT
Source organism: Actinomyces sp. zg-332 (assembly GCF_011751945.2). Lineage (NCBI taxonomy): Bacteria > Bacillati > Actinomycetota > Actinomycetes > Actinomycetales > Actinomycetaceae > Tongtianella > Tongtianella jiaweipingae. The sequence continues at coordinate 492,472 of NZ_CP064951.1, read as the reverse complement.
ATGGACCAGATTGTGATCTTCCCGAGAAAAATGTATCAAATATATCACCAAACTCAAATGATGTTCCACCAAATCCTGTAGTACTTCCAAAAGGAGACTGTCCACCCATATCATAAGCACGCTTTTTTTGTGGATTAGAAAGTGTTTCGTATGCTACTGTAACGTTTTTAAACTCTTCTTCTTTATCTGGACCAGCAACATCTGGGTGTAAAGTTCTAGCTTTTTTTCTGTAAGCTTTCTTGATTTCATCTTGAGTAGCGTCTTTACTCACACCTAATACTTCATAATAATCCATTACTTTCTATCCATTCTGTGATAAATGCTCAGACAAATGCTTACATACAGTTTCTACAGCAGCCATATTTTTTGCGTAGTCCATTCGTTTAGGACCAATAATGCTTATATGTGCTTTGGCTTCAGTCGTACCATAGGCTCCTGCAACAACTGAAGTTTCAAGTAAATCTTCACATTGGTTTTCTACACCAATGGAAACCTCAACTTTTTTATCGTTATTCATTTGAGAAAATAAGCGTAACAAGACTACTTGTTCTTCTAGAGCATCTAAAACTGGTACGATTGAATTATTAAAGTCGTCATCAACTTTTACTAAATTCGAAGAACCAGCTGTTACTAATTTTTCTTCAGAATCGATAGTTAAAATGTCTAGTATTATTTGTTTCAAACCTTGAACTATGTGCTGTTCATTGGGATGAAGAGTTCGGTTTAAGTCCTCTAAAGATATTATTATTTGCGAAGATTCAACTCCTGTACAAGCAATATTTAACTTTAGTTTCAAACTATCTAAAGCCTCTTGTTTAACTGGCATTGTTGTTTCAATAACACGCCTGCTTACATAACCATTGGTCGTAATAAAAATGAACATTATTTTATTAGGGCTCAAAAGTAACATTTCTATATGTTTTAAATTAACTTTACGTATAGATGGATATTGAACTACTGCAACTTGGTTAGTGAGCTGAGCCAGTAGTTTTACTGATCTTTCAACTACATCTTGGATATCTGTTGCATCAGATAAAAATGTGGATATAGCATTTCTTTGAACTGAGGAAAGTGGCTTTATCTCAGCGATTTGGTCAACAAAAACTCTATATCCTGCATCAGTTGGGACACGTCCTGCAGATGTATGTGGTTGATGAATTAAACCTTGCTCTTCAAGGATAACCATGTCATTTCGTATAGTGGCTGGTGAAACTCCAAACTTATACCTTTCCACTAAAGTTTTAGAAGCTACTGGTTCACGTGTTTTTACATAATCACTAACAATTGCGTGTAGTACTTCCATTCTTCGGTTATATGACATGTCACCTCCTCGTTTAATTTATAAGATAAACTATACCACCTTGTTAGCAGTCAATAATAGCGAGTGCTAATATGCTTAAATAGAATTTTATAATCTATTTATTATCAAGTAAAAGACATTTCTCACTTAGCTTAAATAATCAAATATTCCTTATTGAAAAACTATCCCATAGAATTTGTGTAACTGTATCTGCCATAAGCCTACCTTTTAGCGATAGAACAAGCTTTCCTTTAGCATATTCTTCTTCTAAAATGTATTGCGCTGATTTAAGAGCCTCTATTTGTTCATCAGCAAAATAAAAGCAACTGTTTTCTAAATCGATTCCTTCTCTAAGCCTAATTTCAAGCATTAGTTTTTCTTCATATATAGTATCTTCAGTCAATATTTCTTTAGAATACACAGGGCTTTGGTTATTAGCTAAACGATTAGCATAAACTCTAGGGTGTTTTAGATTAGACCACCTGGTAGCATTTACATAAGAATGTGCCCCACACCCAAAGCCCCACCAATTATGACTATTCCAATAAGCTAAATTATGCCTACAAACTTTATCATTTTTAGCCCAGTTAGATATTTCATACCATCTGTATCCATTTTCTGCCAAAATATTGTCAATAATCTCATATTTTACGGCTTCATCGTCACTATCAACAGCAGGAATTTTTCCTCGCTTTAAATCTTGCCCTAGCTTCGTACCTTCATGAATCAAAAGGGCATACGCAGATATATGATCTGTATCTAGCTTTAGCGCATAATTTATTGATTCTTCCCAATCTAAAACACTTTCACCTGGAGTGGCATAAATTAAATCAACAGAAGTTTGCAATCCTTTATCTTTAGCACATTGAATTAAAGGAGCTATTTTTTCCTTGTCATGTTGCCTATCTAAAATTTTCAAAACTTTATCAACACCTGATTGTGCTCCGAAAGACAAACGGGTAAAACCGTTTTCAGCTAGATGGCTAATATAGTTTTCGTCAACAGTTTCAGGATTAACCTCAGTTGTTACTTCAACGTTTTTGGATAAAGGTATACGTTTAGATAACTCTTCTAATGCTCTAGAAAGCTCACTTGCCTCCAAAAAAGTCGGTGTGCCTCCTCCAAAGAAAACAGTATCAATCTCATCGACTTCCACACCAGAGTTTTCAAGATTTTCGACAGCAAAGTCATATTCTAAGCACAAAGAATCAACATAGTCTCCAACGCTTGCACCTACACCAAAATTAGTATTCGTATAGGTGTTAAAGTCACAGTATCCACATCTATGCTTACAAAAAGGAATATGTATATATGCACTGAATTTCCTCTTAGCAAACAGACTAGGACTCAGGTCAGAAGATAAGTTCTCTAAGGTGACCTCATGTCTAGGTCGTTTTGAGGAAATATCGTCAAGCTTTAGTAGTTTTTCTGTAGCAGATGACAAAGCCTAGCCATTCTTTTTGAAAGTAAAATCATGTACAGATCTACCAGCGTCTATTCCTCGTTGCTCAAAACGAGTCATAACTCGCTCAGACCATCTTGGAGCAAAACCACCACGAGTTGGTTCTTCGTCTAGCAGATCAGGATTCTCACCCTTGTGTAAATTGACAAACCTATCAGAGCTTTCTAGAACGTCACGTATATGCCATGCATAGTCATTCCAGTCAGTAGCTAGTCTCCAAACACCATTTTCCATTAAAACATTAGCTACAATTTCTGAAAATAAAGGTTGCACTATGCGACGTTTGTGATGGCGTTTTTTCCTCCAAGGGTCTGGGAAAAATGTCCAAACCTCAGCACAACTATTATTTGGAACTATAATCGGCAAAGCTTGAACAGCATCAACTTCGATAAGCTTTAGGTTTTTAACATCTTCTTTTACAGCACTGGAAATTGTTTTAACCAGCCCCGGGTACCATACTTCAAATCCCAAACAATTGTATTCTGGATGATTCTTAGCGAAGTTTACAATCTGGTCACCAGCACCACACCCAATTTCTATTACTAGTGGTGCTTTACGACCGAAGACTTCATCTAAATCTATTTCAAAATCTTCAGCTACAGTTGTTTCACCAAAGCCTCTTTGAACTTCAATTATGTAGTCTTTATGGTACTTATCCCATGTATTTTGCAAAGATTCTGATATTCTATCGCCACGTCTAGTAAAAGAACGTGTACGTGAAAAAAACTCTCGTTGAGCTAAGCCCATTTCATCTAAAACGTTACTTTGCAGATCAGATTTATCGTCCATTTTTATTTCTTTTTATCCTTACTTGAAGAATCAGTTGTAAGTGCAGCAATAAAGGCTTCCTGAGGCACATCTACCTTACCAATAGCTTTCATGCGCTTCTTACCTTCTTTTTGCTTTTCCAAAAGTTTGCGTTTACGAGTAATGTCACCACCGTAACACTTAGCTAACATATCTTTTCTCAAAGCTCTAATGGTTTCACGAGCAATAATACGTGAACCTACAGCAGCTTGAATTGGTACTTCAAACTGTTGACGTGGTATTAACTCTTTGAGTTTTTGAGTCATCATCAAACCGTAAGAATAAGCTTTTTCTTTATGTACAATTGAAGAGAAAGCGTCTACTTGTTCGCCGTGCAAAAGAATATCTACTTTTACCAAGTCAGCTTCTGATTTGCCTTCTGGTTCATAGTCTAGTGAAGCGTATCCCTTTGTACGAGATTTCAAATGATCAAAGAAATCAAACACAATTTCAGCCAAAGGCAAAGTATAATGCATTTCTACACGATCTTCACTCAAGTAATCCATAGAGTGCATTACTCCACGTCTGCTTTGGCACAATTCCATAATTGCACCAATATACTCGCTAGGTGTAAGTATAGTTGAACGCACGACTGGTTCTTCAACAGACTTTATCTTCAGCCCTGTAGGAAACTCTGAAGGGTTAGTTACTATAACTTTAGAGTTATCTTCCAAAGTTACGTCGTATATTACGCTAGGGGCTGTAGAAATCAAATCTAGGTTGAATTCTCTTTCCAAACGTTCACGAACAATCTCTAAGTGCAAAAGCCCTAAGAAACCACATCTAAAACCAAAGCCTAGAGCAACTGAAGTTTCTGGTTCGAAAGTTAGGGCTGCGTCATTTAGTTTTAACTTATCCAAAGCATCACGCAAAGCTGGGTAATCTGAGCCATCTATAGGATATAAACCTGAATAAACCATTGGTTTAGGGTCTTGATAGCCATCCAAAGGATCTGTTGCTGGTTCATTTACTCCTGTTATTGTGTCACCAACTTTAGATTGACGAACATCTTTCACACCAGTAATTAAATACCCTACTTCACCAACACCAAGTCCTGCACATGGTTTTGGCTCTGGAGAAATCACACCTATTTCCAACAAGTCATGAGTTACACCTGTAGACATCATTTTAATACGTTCACGTGGATTCAATTGTCCGTCCACTACTCTAACGTAAGTAACCACACCTCTATATGTGTCATATACTGAGTCAAAAATCATGGCTCTACATGGGGCGTTGGCAACACCAACTGGTGGAGGAATGACTTCTACTATCTTATCAAGCAGAGCCTCAACTCCTTGCCCTGTTTTACCAGATACCTGCAGACATTCTTCTGGCTGACAACCGATTAAATTAGCTAATTCTTCAGCATATTTTTCTGGTTGAGCTGCTGGTAAATCGATTTTATTTAGAACAGGAATAATAGTTAGATTATTTTCCAGAGCCATATATAAATTAGCTAGGGTTTGAGCTTCTATACCCTGAGCTGCATCTACTAGTAGCAAAGCTCCTTCACAAGCAGCCAATGACCTTGACACTTCGTATGAAAAGTCCACGTGTCCAGGAGTGTCAATCATATTTAAAGCATAAGAAACATCATTTACTCGCCAAGGCATACGAACTGCTTGAGATTTTATTGTAATACCACGTTCACGTTCAATATCCATACGATCCAGATATTGGTCACGCATAACTCTTTGCTCTACCACACCAGTTGCTTGTAGCATACGGTCAGCAAGCGTTGACTTACCATGGTCAATGTGTGCAATTACTGAAAAGTTTCTTATTAAACTCGGATCTGTACCTGATGGTTGAATATCTAATGATTCTTCAGGTGTTGGAATAGGAGCCACTGTTACCTTCACTTGTTTGTATTTTAAAAACTATCTTTTAGTATTCTACATTATTTTTTATATCTTTATAGAATTCTTTATGATAGAGTTTGATTGGATTTTTGTATTTTATACTTAAATCTTTTGTCATGACCATCGCAGAGCATCCCCACGCTCCAGTCCCGGTCATGACCAGCCCTCTACGACCTTATTATTTTTAGTAGAAAGTGTCTAAAGTGGCAAATATTAAGTCTCAAATGAAGCGTATTCGTACAAACGAAAAGCGTCGTATTCGTAACCAAGCGGTTCGTTCAGAACTAAAAACTTACGTACGTCGCACACGTGAAGCTATTGCAGCTAATGATAAAGAAGCAGCAGAAGCAGCTCTACGTATTGCTGGTCGCAAACTAGATAAAGCTGTTTCAAAGGGCATTATCCATGCAAACCAAGCTGCACAGCGTAAGTCAAAGCTAGCAAAGCAAATAAACGCTCTCTAGAAGATTTTAAATGCGTGAGTGGTTCGTATCTTCCACTCACGTATTTTTATATAGTTTTACTGTTTGTAAAACTGCTTTTAACATACTACAGTTTTAGTGCTTATAAAGCCTTATTTTCCAGATACTTTAGTGCTTATAAACCCTTGTTTTCATATAGCTTTATTCTTTTTAGAAATCATATTTCTTATATATTATGAAGTTATAGTTAACACTTTACAGATAATTACTTTTACCCTTGTAATAAAACCTAGTATTATTTTCAGTAATTTTCTAACCATAAAGCCATGAAGTTATATTTCAGATATTTGTTTTACCATACTAGCTACAAAGTGTTTTACACACTTAGTACGACTTTCGCGTTTTGTTTTACACTAATTTGATTCAGATAAGTTTTCTTTTACATAACTTTGTAAGAATTTATAAAACTTAGACATTTTATTGTATTAATACTTTATTGTTTTAGCTAAATATAAATATATTTCACCACGATAGAAATTATAGCTATAACAAATTGTAAAAAAATCGTTGCTCAGTTATTAATGTAGCTCACATTTCAAATAGTATTAATAAAAATAGGAGAGAGTATTATCTCTCCCCTATTTTATAAAAAGCTAGAAAATAAATTACTTTTCTTTTCTAGTAATTTTCATAGCTAAACCTAAAACTAGAATCAAAGCTGCTGAAGGTAGAAGATATTCTTCTACACCAGTTTCTGCTAGCTTTGGCTGTAGCTTTACAGATAGTTTTAATACAAAATGGAAACCTTTACTAACTTTGTAACAAAGGTAAATCAACATTTATTACTTGTAATTACTTTTAGAAAAACACAAGGTAAACAATAAATTTTAAACAGTTATCTTAAAATTTAAAACCTTGGAAGATAAACTTATTATTTTATTTACAAGCCTTTAAACATGTCTATTAGAATAGGTCTTTCACTTTTATCGAACCATAACAAAGGAATAGTATCTATCTCAGATTCTACCTCTTCTTCACCCTTTGATAAAAGTTTAATGATATTAAAAATTTCTTCTATATCTTCAGCATGAATACACGCAATATTATCCCAAGAAATAGGTTTTTCTATACTAACTTTACCTGGAAAATTACTATCTTCTAAACAGTCTTCATCTGAAATATCAGCGGAAATAACAAATCTTGCTTTTATAGAAACATTATTACTTTGCAACTTCATAAAACTAAGAAATGAAGCTTGAGTAAAGGCACAATCTTCTAAAAACTCTAAGTCATTTTCTTCCAGAAATTGCTCACAAAAAGCACTAGTTACAGCAACACCTGTTGACACTTGTAAAACAGGAGATTGAATGTCTTCAAAAGTAGCTGGAATATATACTCGCACTTAGTTTCTCCTATTTTCTGTAGATGAATTTAATTTCAAATACAACAAGTTTAATATACTATCATTATACGACTTATAACTACATCTTGAAATATTTATATACACAACTTGTAAATAACTATATTACTTAAACAAATATCTATCCACCACAGAATACAGTGAAAATTTTAGTTATTTCTAAAATGATTACGATTAAATAATTGTCATATAAAAACACTCTTATAAGTTGAATAAGAAACTCCACACAAACAATATTCAAAAAACTTAATACACACAAATACTACTTAAATGAAAGACTGGGTGCGAGTAACAATCCCACACCCAGTTTTTACAATAAGTTACAGTGATTCTTCAGTTTGAGAACTATCAATATCTTTAAGTTGCCATGGAGCTTTTAGCTTATTCATGACGATTACAGATACAACTAATCCTCCCCAAACTAAAGCACATGAAACTATCAACATAGTTATCGCGGAAATACTCATTTCCATTCCTTCCAATTATAAAGTTTTCAGTTAATCTTCTAGTTCAATTGGGATAAAATTCTCATCTTTTTTCCAAGGAACAATAGTCATAACAATTGCTGAAACAAGACCCACAGCAATTGCTCCCCAACCAAATACCAATACATACCAAGTTGGGTATCCTCCGTGTCCTTGTGATATAAATCTGACTAGGCCTGTGATAAACATTGAAGATAATAGAGCAGGTAGTAAGAAACCAACCATTACTTCCCACCACTTACCAGTTGGGATTGAAGATACAGAGTTTAGATGTTTACGTAATTCTGGCAACTTTCCAACACCAACTGTAACAAATACACACATTATAATAGCGCTAGAAACAATACCAATCTCATTGATATAAGCGTCTATCACATCTAAAGCAAATAGACCAGAATGTGTTGAGAACAGAGCAAGAGAAATTACCATTGCTACCGTACCGATTATCAAAGAAGCCTTATAAGCACTCCAGCCGACCTTATCTTCAAATGCAGAAGCAACCACTTGAACTAGCGAAATCAACGATGTTACTCCAGCTAGAACAAGAGAAGCAAAGAATAGAACACCGAAGTAAGATCCACCAGGCATCATAGAAATAATCTTAGGGAAAGTAACAAATGATAAGCCAATACCAGAAATACCTTCCAATTTATCTACTGTAACACCTTGTTGAACAGCCATAAAACCTAGTGCAGCAAAAACACCAATACCAGCTAAAAGTTCGAATGAAGAGTTAGCAAAAGCTGCAACGTATCCAGAACCACTCAAGTTAGATCTACGTCCCAAATATGAAGAATAAGTAATCATAATACCGAAGCAGATTGACAATGAATAGAAAATCTGTGAATAAGCAGCAATCCAAACTTTTCCATCATATAGTTTTGACCAATCAGGGGTAAAGAATACATTTAAACCTTCAAAAGCGCCTGGCAATGTAATAGCGCGTATAACCATTGCAGCGAACAAAACCACTAGCAAAGGCAAGAAGAACTTATTAGCACGTTCCAATCCTTTTTGAATACCATTACCAATAATTACCAGCACACTTACCCATACAAGCACAAGGGCTATAAAAATACTCCATACCGGCATTGCTGACACAGTTCCTGGTTCAGATAGTTGCAAAAAGGATTCGTTGAAGAATTTTGCTGAATCGTGTCCCCAAGCCTGATTTACTGAGTAAACCATATATTGTAAAGCCCAAGCAATAATTACAGCATAGTAAACCATGATAATAAAACTAATTAATACTTGCCACCAGCCGATAACTTCAGCTTTTTTATGCAAGCGTCTAAAGCTTAAAGGAGGGCTACCGCGGAATCTGTGTCCAATAGAGTAATCCAAGAGGAGTGCAGGAATACCAGCTGTGAACAAAGCAATCAAGTATGGAACCAAAAATGCTCCACCACCGTTTTCGTACGCAACTGCAGGGAAACGCCATATATTTCCCAAACCTATGGCTGAACCAATTGCAGCCATCAAGAAACCTAGTTGACTAGACCATTCTTCACGGCCTTTGGTTTCCTTTCCTTTCTGGATTTTACTCATTTTCTTTCCTTAAATTTTAATATAATTCTGGAATGTAGGTAAACGATACACTAAATGTCTCAAAATAAAAAGCGCAAACCATATAATGATACAAGTTTTTATAATTTTAAAGTAAAATAATAGTTATGTAACTTTTTATTCTACAAAAGAATGTAAAATTTAGTTAAACTTTACGATATTTTAATATTTCTTAATAAGGAGCTGTATGCCTACCCCACACATTAACGCAAATGAAAATGATTTTGCAGCAACTGTACTTATGCCTGGAGATCCTTTACGAGCTAAACGCATAGCTGAACAGCTAATGCCTGACGCAAAACTAGTAACAGATGTAAGAGGCATGCTTGGATACACAGGCACATATAACGGAACTCGACTTTCTGTAATGGGCTCAGGCATGGGACAACCTTCAATCAGCATATATGCCACTGAGCTCTTTCAAGAGTATGGAGTCGAAAGAATAATTAGGGTTGGAACTTGTGGAGGAATTAGTCTAGATGTAAAAGTCGGGGATACAATAATCGCAACTGGGGCACACAGCGAATCAGCTATAATTGACCGGCAAACACAAGGTTTCCATTATTCGAGTGTAGCTTCATTCCCTCTAACTTATAAAGCTTATAACAAGAGTTTAGAGCTAACAGATTCAAAGGTACACACAGGTACAATAATTTCGAAAGATAACTTTTACTACGCAGCTCCCGGTTTACTTGATACCCTCAAAGATTTCAACGTTCTAGGTGTGGAAATGGAATCTGCAGCGTTATATGCTATTGCAGCAAAATACAAAAAAGAGGCATTAGCGATATTAACAGTGTCTGACCACTTACTAGACCACAGTAACGATATGAGTTCTGAAGAACGTGAAACAAAATTCCAAACAACTTTAGAGCTTGCACTAGCAGCTGCTTTGTAGCACTAAGGAATTATACTTACATATCGTTTATTTTCCATTCTAGCAAGTTCGTTCTTTAACTTATCTTATAAAGTGGGTTTTATTTCAGCATTTTGAAGTAAAGCCCATTTACTTTATTACAAGTTACTGATTTTATTTCTTGACACAAATATCTAACAATTCACGAGTTTACACAAAATAAAAGTTAATATAAAAAGAAAATCTCATTTTGTATAAAAACGCAACTATAACTATTACCCTATTTATTTATTCTTCAATAGACTTTATAATTAATTTCACATAGCCGAAAATAAGAAATAGGTAAGCACTGCCTTACTTGAAGAAAGATTGAAAATGCGTAACTCAAAATTACTAGCAATTCTGACAATTGTCTCGCTGGGAACAACCTTAACTGCTTGTTCCTCAAGCAGCAAAGATACAAACAAAGCTGAATCCAACACTAAAAAACTAAAAGTAGTAGCAACTACAACACAGATTTGCGACTACACTAAAGAAATAGCAAAAGATAAAGTTGATTTAACTTGTCTTCTAGCTCCAAATGCTTCTGCACACGAACTAGAACTAACAGCTTCACAAATGAAAGCTCTAGAAAAAGCTGATTTACTATTAAAAAATGGTGTCAATTTAGAAGCTTTCCTAAACCAAGCTATAAAAGCATCAGGTTTTAAAGGTAAAGTAGTTGAAACAAGCAAAAATGTAAAGTTAAATAAGTGGACATTCCCTGGAGAAAATGGCCAAGCACCAGAATTTGAGAACGACCCACACATTTGGACATCACCTCTAAATGCTAAAACACAAGTTGAGAACGTAGTTACAGGTTTATCAAGTGCCGACTCACGAAATGCTAAATTCTTCAAAGAAAACGGCACTTCATACACACAAAGCATAGATGAACTAGACAAGTGGGCAGAAAAATCCATAAATTCAATACCAGAGAATCAGCGTATTCTCTTTACTAGCCACGACGCTTTTGGCTACTTTTCACAGCGCTACAAAATTCAATTCCTAGGCTCAGCTATCCCTGACTTCTCAGATTTAGGCGAAGCAACAGCTCAACATTTGAAAGAAGTCGCTCAAAAAATCAAAGACTCTGGAGCAAAAGTTATCTTTGCGGAAAATTCTAATTCTGATAAGAACATTAAAACTTTAGCTAGAGAAACAAAAGTAAAAGTAGCAAGTGAACACGACGCTATGTATGGAGATTCCTTAGGTCCAAAAGGCAGCAGCGGTGAAACATACATTGGCTCTATTATTCACAATGTTAAATCATTCGTAAAAAACACTGGTGGAAAAATTGCTGACTTACCAAAGTTGTTAAAGAAATACGATAAAAACAAGAAATAACAAATAATTTAGCTAAAATTCATAACATACATCCCCTTATACAGTACAAATAAAGGAATATAATATGGCTCGCACAACTTTACCAGTATGTACATTCAATAATCTATCCGCCTCATATGGAGCAGGAGATGTATTAATGGACATAAATGCACAAATAGCGCAAGGTGAAGCATTAGCATTAATTGGTCCTAACGGATCAGGAAAAACTACATTGCTACGAGCCATATTACATCTTTGTAAAATAACAAATGGTGAATTAAAGGTCCTAGAAAATACTGAGTATGAAAAATATAAAAACTTCATAAGTTACGTTCCACAAATTTCCAGGTTAGATCCAACTTTCCCAGTTACAGTAAAACAAGTAGTAACAATGGGACTATATTCAAGAATTGGCTGGTTTAAGAAAATCAAGCCTAAAGACCAGAAACTTGTGATGGATATGCTAGAAAAAGTTGGGCTTGCTGATAGAGCTAATGAAAAGTTTGGAAATCTATCAGGCGGTCAGCAACAACGTGTTCTAGTAGCAAGAGCAACTGTTTCTAACCCTAAATTGCTACTCTTAGACGAACCTTTCAACGGTTTAGATCAACCTAACCGAAAAGCACTAATAAACATAATCAAAGACTTAAAAAAAGAAAATGTTACTGTTATAGTTTCCACTCACGACTTAGACTTAGCCTATTCCGTATGTGAAAAAGTACTAATTATTAAAAATAAGCAAATCGCATTTGGAGATATAGAATCTACATTAACAGGGGAAAATATATCTGCAGCTTACGGAGCAAATTCTTTCGCTCTCATTACAGATAATGAGGAAGAAAGGCAACAATAAATGCTAAATAGTTTTACCTCTTTACCTGAAGAAATAATAGAGTCTCTAAGGACATTTGCCTCCTATATATTCTTTTTAGAGCCTTTAACTGAAGCCTCATATATTTTTAGGCCATTTTTAATACTTATTCTGCTAGGAATCATCTCAGGCACTCTTGGAGTCTTAGTAAATCTCAGACATTTAGAATTCATCTCTGAAGGAATAGTACACGCAATATTTCCCGGAATCATTGGAGGTTTCGCAATACTAAACGGCGTAATAGGTATAATTCCAGGAGCAGTTTTCATAGGAATAATTTCAGCTTTCATATTTACTATATCCACAAAACATAAAACAAGCAGTGAAGCTCTAATAGCCCTTACATTAACTACTTTTTTCGGTATAGGAATAGTAATAGTAAGCTATGTAAAAGACATGTCGGGACAGCTGGAATCCCTATTATTTGGTCGATTACTAACAGTTACTGAAGATCTTGTAACACAAACTATCTTTGTATGTTTTATAAGCTTATTATTATGCTGTACAACATGGAAAGAACAAGTATTTCGAGCTTTTGATTTGGACGGGTATCAAGGATACGGTTACAAAGTGTTTTGGACTGACTTGATTTTAAACCTAAGTATCACTTTCGCAGTTATTGCAGCCAGCACAGCTGTAGGAACTTTACTGGCAATTGGGTACGTTATAATACCTCCAGCAACAGCAAAACTTATATGTAATAGAATTTCCACTATGATACCTATATCGATTTTTGTTGCTACATTTAGCGGATATTTAGGTTTACTGACCGTTACTTATACCTCTGAAGTAGTTGAATTATCTCCTCAAGCGATGGTAATTTGCTACATGACTATTCTCTACGCACTTGCATATCCTATGAGGTTCTTATTACTGAAAATGAATGTTAAAAAAGATAGTGCCAACGCACACAAAGAGTTGGTGAAATAATGCAATTTATAAACAATGCTTATCTTGAAATAATATTATTAGGTGCATTATCTGGAATAGTAGGAGTATTGGCTTGCCTACGCAAAAGAGTCTTTTACACCCAAGCATTAACACACGCAACTTTCCCAGGAGCAATAGTTGGTGTCGTTTTAGCATCAAAAGTATTATTTAACCTAGACACTTTTAACAGTGCTAGCAAATCACACATTTTATCCTTATCCCTATTTATAGGTGCCGCTGCCATGTGTCTACCAATGATTTATTTTATGAATGCAATATCTAAAGTAAAAGGGCAGGGATCACATACAGCAGCAGGTATACTTCTAACTGTAGGATTTGGACTAGGATTCTTACTGTTAAAACTTTTTCAGCCGTTACCAGTAAAAGTTGGAAGTTTTATATCAGGCAATATTTTAACTTCTAATAGTCTAGATATAAAAATAACTTTTATAAGCCTTATATTCACTCTAATACTAATAACAGTTTATGGTAGAAGAATACTATTTGCATGTTTTGACGAAACAGGTTTCAAAGTTGCAGGTTTCAATCTAGAAATAACTGATTTCATAATACTATCTTTAATAACATTAACAGTAGTTGTAGCAATGCCAGCAGTTGGTTCAATACTATCTATTGCTCTCATCGTAGGTCCAGCAGCTGGAGCAATATACGTCACAAACTCTTTTTGGACTGCATTAATACTAGCTCCCCTATTAGATATACTAGCTGGTTGCTTAGGGCTTTGGGTAAGTATACAAGTAGGTTTGTCTTCTGGTGGTATGATTACTATTTTTTGCGCAGTAATATATTTATCTTGTGTAATGTGGAAATGGACTATTAGCTATTTCAAATCTTACAGTGATAGATTCGTCGCTACAGATAAAACTTGAATTTTTAGGAACAAAAATAAATAAAACGATATGTTGTTACTTTCAGGGGAAAATCGCAAGTTAAAAGAAAGTAACATATCGTTTTATTTATATATTCAATTTATATAACTTATATATACACGAAAAAGAGACGTATTGCAAACTTTATAATTACATTTATCATCTATAATTTGCAAAAGACTTATTTAAACCTAACGATAAAATATTCTAGATGAGTTATATTTCCATAACACATAAGTAAATATGAACACAAAATAACCCAAAGTAATACAAACGAGCCTGCACAAATCCCTACAGCTTTCTCAAGCAGTAATAAAATAAATTTATTTGAATCAAAAGTTATAATTCCTAGACCAAGATGGATATAACTCTAAATATAGCCTCTTGTTCTGAATACTATTTACTATTTAAAACGTAATTAGAAATAAGTTTATCAAGGCTACGAATATCAAGATTACGGTCAATTTTAATCTTAATATCACCTGCACGTGTCCATAGCTGTATTTCAGCATTCAAATCCAAACGGCCAGCATTTTCAGTAGACCACATATTTATCGAGGAATAAGGAAGAGAATAAATCTCAACTTTTTTACCAGTTATACCTTGAGCATCACGTACAATCAAACGCTTAGAAGTAAAAACCGCCGAGTCACGTACAGTCTTATAAGCAACAAAAGGTTCTTCACCTTCAACTAATAGTTCTACAACATCTTCAGGAACAGGTATCTCTTGAAGAAAAGTCCAAGTTACAGCCTTTGTAGCTTCCATAGCATTCCTCTTTACTTTAACATACATACACAAAGTAAGTATCAATTACTAAATGTAGATATATCGAAAACCACATTAAAACACTAGCACTGTAGTTGTTATATAACAACTAATTTCTACCTTTATAAAAGTAGTGGCCCCCTAAACACACAACAATAACCATAGCTTACAAAAGAAAACAAGTTTTACTCAGTAACTCCACTATTTTATACAAAACATAAAATATTTATCATAAAACTTTCATAAAGCTTTGGAATGTTTTCAGTAAAATACTCTCTATATATTACAAATGTTTTCCAGAAAATTTTCTTTTTTAATAAAGTCAAGCGCATAACACAAACAATAATCTACGAAATAACGAAACAATAAATTTACCCATTTAAAATAAGCAAAATCACATTAGCAAATATTGAATATTAAAACACGATAACTCTAACAAAAACGTGAAACAAAGCAGTAGTATTTTAAAGGAGAAAACTTCATACCTATTTTTTAGATTTTCTTTGCAAAAACAACAATATTATTCAATAAATATCAACTTTACTTGAACTAACTTTATTGATAACATGACACCATGAATAACAAACCTTCTATTAAAATATTTGTATCTTCGCATAAGCTATCAGAATACATTGAAAATGATATTTTCGCTCCCGTACAAGTAGGAGCAGGAATAAAAGGAAGAAACAGGATTCCAAATTTCCTACAAGATGATAATGGTGAGAATATATCTGAAAAAAACCCAAGATTCTGCGAATTGACAGCACAATACTGGGCATGGAAAAACTGCGACTACGATTACTATGGATTTTTCCACTATAGAAGGTATTTTGCTTTTAATAACAAATACTCAAAAGATACTAGTGTATGGGGTACTCTAGAAGAGGCAAATCTCAGCAAAGCTGTAATTGAAAAGTATGATTTATCAGAAAACCATATACAAGAGCTAGTACAAGAATGCGATATTGTTCTACCTGAAGCTAAAGACATCACATTAATGCCTAATATGGGTAAAAATATACGTGAACAATACTGTGGTTCCGGTTACTTACATGAAAAAGACTTAGACATCATGCTAGATGTTCTCAAAGAAAAATATCCAATTTACATACCATACGCAGAAAAATACTTATCTGGTAAAAAAACTTACCTAAATAACATGTTCATAATGCGAAAAGATTTATTCAACGAATACAATGAATGGCTTTTCGATATTTTATTTGAATGCGATAACAGAATTGATTACACAGATTACTCTGTAGAAGCAATCAGGACACCAGGACACTTAGCAGAACGTCTCCTAAACATCTATATTGCACATCTAAAAGATCATAAACAACTAAAAATTAGGGAACTGCCAACAGTACTACTTACGAAAACTGATCCATTCCCGGAGCTAAAACCAGCTTTCGAGGACAACAATGTTGCTATAGCATTAGCTGCAGATGACTATTATGTTCCATACGTAGCAACAGTACTTACATCAATAAAACAAAATTCATCTAATGAAAATAATTACGATATATTCGTAATGAACAAGAATATCTCACCTGTAAATCAACGCAGACTAAACGATATCTTCAAAGATAACAGTAATTTCTCGTTGCGTTTTGTTGATATATCACGCTTTGAAAATGAGTTTAAACACCTTTTCCTAAGAGGACACTTCACTATCGAAACGTGGTTTAGGTTATTTATGCCAAAAATCATGCCTAATTACGAGAAAATTTTATACTTGGACTCTGACTTAGTTGTAAACCATGACGTTGCTGAGCTGTATAAGACTGATGTCACTGGTGTACTACTTGCAGCTTGTCATGACGCTGATACTGCTGGCCTATACAATGGTTTTCTCCCAGATAAAAAGCATTATATGGACAATATTCTAAAGATTAAGGAACCATATAATTACTTCCAAGCAGGTGTTATCTTATTCAACTTAGAAGAATTTAGAAAAACATATTCAACTGAAGAAATGTTGAAATATGCAGGCTCTTACCAATGGGAGTTGCTAGACCAAGATGTATTGAATAACCTTGCACAAGGAAGAGTAAAATTCGTTGATATGACTTGGAACGTAATGTTCAACTGGCGATATATGAGACGCCCAGAAATTATTTCTCGCGCTCCAAAGTATCTAAGCGATGAATATGACTTAGCACATAAGAATCCTAAGATTATTCACTACGCTGGTCCAGATAAACCATGGAGTGATCCTGAGGTAGATTACGCGGAATTATTCTGGAAATACGCTAAAGAAAGTGGATACTATGAATCTATTATAATGCGTATGCAAAGAAACTTGATAATACATAAGCCTAGTATTTTAGGCAGGATTAAGTCGCTCGTAAAAAGGATTCTAGTAAAGCTACTACCTCGTAAAAGTAGAATTGGTAGATTAGCTCGCAAAACCTACTCAAAGATTAGAAAATAGGGATACAAGTCTTAGGTAGCTTCTTATAATTACGCAAAAAGATTCGGTAGTTAATTTGTGTTATAGAAGCTTTATCTATCTTTGTTTTGCAAACCTTTATATTTTGTGGCTCTGAGCCGAATCACTAGTTTAGTGGTTATGGCTTAGAGCTTTTGTTTTATATATATTGTGCTAAACGTTATGAAAATCCTCTGTTCTCTGTAAATAAGTTTTGAAATAGGTCAGTGTAGCTATTATGTAATAAGCGTTATGAGGAGTTTTGGCTAATTAATAAGCATCCATATTTATACGTAACATTATTTTGCAAATAACTATTTATATATTTTTATGGGCCTTCTTCAGCATTTTGATATTATACTCGTCATTCTATGCGGTATAGAATACCGTCTTTTCAGCATTCCAAGGAAGATTTTTCTAAATAGGTCAGATATTGCTTGAAGGTTATAGTTTTCAAAGTAATTTATAGTGTTTGTTTTTATAATCTTTATTTGCTGAACATTATTTTGAAAGATTGCAAATCAAGAGAAGAAGTACACAGAACAGCTGACAACAGTTTTGTGTCGAGAATCAGGCATAGATATTTCTCTCGAGGCCCTCCAAGATCACGGCGGCGACTACCTCGAAGATTTCAATGAAGCGCGCCAGGACTACTACCTTGCGGACACACTTCGAGAATTACTGAAAGACGTAAGCCTCGACGGTGAAGATGAATTTGAATCAATTAAGGATGAGGCCTACCACGGTGTTCGCCCAACATACAAGAGGAATCATCCGTCCGAGTATGAGCGGCTACTTGCCACATTGGAACAGGCCGCACGAATTTCTCTGAACAAATCCCCTGTGTCCAACACGCCGCGCCTATTTGGCATGCGACAGCGTCACGGTATCATGCACATGCTCGTCAACGATGACAAGTTGAGGTGGGCAGATGACAATTCGTAACCTCTACAACACTGATCTGTCACTCGCATCACGAATCACAATGATTCTCGCCGCCAGGCCTCACCTGGCACGAACACAACGAATGCTGGTGGCGATCGATTTCATGGCAACAAACGCTGCAAATTTTGGGATGTACTCAACCAACCTTCACGGCAATTCGATCTATTCGGCCTCAGAACTCGCAACCCGAACACAACAAATTCACCAGGGTATCCGCTTTGCCGTCACACGAGGACTGATAGATCCGCAGACAACCCCCACAGGAATCCGATTCAAGATCAACACAACCGGGGAACAATTCTCCCGACAGTTGATGAACCAATATGCCTCAGAATTTCGACGAGCCGTGGAATCGATTCTCCCTTTCGTTGACTCGCACAGTGAGGATGAAGTCATCAAACAAGTTGAACGACAGGGACTGGGCACTCCCGAGGAAGGTGAGCGATGAAGAACGGGTTCTGGATTGAAAACATCATCTATTCAGGAGATGGCGTTGCCTCAACACAAGTCGACTTCAAGCCCGGGTTTAACATCATCCATGGCCCATCAGATACCGGGAAAACCTATCTCGCAAAGACAATCAAGTACATGCTGGCTGGCTCAACCAGGCCATTTTCTGCTGGAACCGGCTACTCCGTCATCTCGATGACCCTCCGCACCGACGAAGGGAAAGTCAAACTTATTCGCACCATTGGTTCTTCAAAAATCACGGTTGCCGCAGATCCAGTATTCGGCATTCCCTATGACGAATATCCTGCACAACCCACGGAATCTTCAGCCAGCGGGGTAACGGTCTCAGACCTATTGCTCCGTCTCTTGGGGATCAAAGAACGACGTGTAGTTCTTACCAACCAATACGGCAGTCGAAAACCACTAACCTGGAAAAGCTTTTCAGACACATTGCATAGATCAGAAGGGCGAATCACATCAGAGGAATCGATCTTCACGACGACGAAATTCGCCACTCTCTCAGCATTCCTCACATTGTTTTATGACCGCGATCTCTCGCTCCTTCCTGAGCATGAGGATCCCGCCGTAGTTGAATCAAGAAAGAACATCCTGCTTCCCTTTCTCGGTGAGCGTCTCGATCAGGTTGGTCGCATGCGTGAAACACTCAAGAAATTTCGCGGGGAAGACGATGGCCGGGATATCACCGCTGAAATCACACAACTCACTGCCGAGCTGTCTCAACTCAACACCATCCAAGATCAAGCACGGCAGGAGCTTTCGGAACTCACACGAAATATCTCTGCAGTCGAACAGGAACTGTCAGTTCGTACCATGGCGGCCGACCGATATGAGGACCTAGCGTCGGTCTACATCGGCGATATCAAGCGCCTCACTTTCGTTGCTGACGCTCAACAGGCGATTCAAACATTGCCCGAACCGTCAGACTGCCCTTTTTGTGGCAGCCCACTGTCTAACCATGAAATGCCTGATTACAAAGAGGCAGCACAAGCAGAGGCAGAAATGCGGGTGGGCGACCTCGAAGAACTTGCGCAAGTACAGTCATCACTCAATGACCAGATTGCCGCGCTTGAAGTTCACCTGAAAAGTCTCCGCGATGAGCAGCGATCTGCGGAAACAAGACTTTCTGAAGCGGTCCTACCGAGAATCACAGCTCTCAAGAGTCAAATTGCTGACCTCGAAGCACACCAAGCGAGGCTCACTGAAAGTCGTATGCTCGACACTCAACACGACGAACTAATCGACCAGATCACGACACTGACCAGCCCACCTGCGCCGACCGAAGACTACGATCCTGTGGATCTCTTTCCATCTTCCTTCTTTACTGACATGGCTAAGTATCTGCAAGAAATCTTGGCTGAATCTCAATTCAAGGATGCAGACCAGGCGTATCTGGATCAGACAGACTTCGATATCCGTATCGGCCGAAAATCAAAACGCTCACACGGAAAGGGATACCGAGCGTTCTTCAATACCGTGCTTGTCCTTACCCTCCGTCGCTACATTCATGAGCACGCGATCCACAAGCCCTCAATCGTCGTCATCGATACGCCAACACTCGGCTTCGAACACCAAGCCGATGGCAACAATCTCATCACTAGCCGAGACGAATCAGGCAGACCCAAGACTGGGCTCCTACGGAACCTATTCGACTACATGGTTAACAGCGGCGACTACGGGCAACTGATCGTTCTCAACAACACCGACGTCACACCAACCACGCACTTCGACCGTGACGATGCGACCGAACTTGTATTCGGCATTAATGATGAAGCAGACAGACCTGGACTCTTGGTCGACCTACGTGAGGATGAAGGAGAACAGGATCTCGAGTTCAAATAGCCAAGTCTTGAATGTGAGAACGCTGCCCTGCAAGCGTAGACAACGCCGAACATCTATCTGGCTTGTTTTCGGAGTCCAGTTGAAAGAAGTGATAATGGATGCGATCGGGAAGAGCTCTGCACAGATCCCAGCACTCACTAAGAACTACTCGATTCAATTGTGCTGAGAGGGTGGTGAAAGACTCATCGAAGTGAGTGCGTCCGGCCTTGACCCGGATCTCGTTCTCGAACGAGTAGCCCCACAGAGCGCAGACTAGGGTATCAAGAGACCTCCGAGAAGAACTCTCGTGTCCGAACCCAAAGTTCATGCGTTGGGCGCCCTATCGTGACTACCGAATACTCACACAGACGGATCAACTAATTTGGCTGCCACAGGTCTCTGGTTAGCGCGATCCTGGCCAAGCCCAGTCATCAGACATTCCTTGTAGACGAGTCGCAGTCTACGGTACCTAGAAGAAGAATCCCTGGCGCGCCGCCTTGCCACGATCAATATCTCGTTGAACTTTCATCAAAGCTTCACGCTCTTCGGGCGGAGCTTCATGCATTCTCTTGTCAATTCTCCTTCGCAGAGAGAAATGCCACCAAATGGCAAATCCAACTAGCACGAGAACCGCGAGTACAATCCATTTAGCGATAGTCATAATTTAGTATCTCACAAGGTTCCCCCGCACAGCAAGGATTCGGCGTTGAAGCATCCCGGGTTTTGTTCCGAGGTTTTTGTGAGAGGATTTCGCATGCCAAGGAACTATATAAAAGTTTTTGGGGAGCGGGCTGTCAGGCTTGTTGAGGATCGTCTGCGGGATAATCTGGGAGTATCTGAAACCCGCGTGATCGCCGATACCGCGATGAAGTTGGGGACGTCGAGGGAACCTCTTCGGCGCTGGGTGATGCGAGCGCGTGTGGATGCCGGAGTCCGTCCTCGGGTTTCCACTGAGGAAAGCGCCGAACTCAAGCGTTTGCGTCAGGAGAACGCGGAGCTGCGGCGCACGAATGAAATTTTGAAGTTGGCGTCACATCCTCAATGCTCTGGCGAAATGACACACAAAAACTGTGCAAAGTCGGGAGGTGATCAGTTCCTGCCACGACCTGTGGTACGTCAAGCAGTCCTTCCGCATGTCCAAGACAGACCTGCGAGCCCGCCCCATCTTCTACCACGCCCAAGAAGCGATCGAAGCCCACCTCACTTTCGTGTTCACAGCCCTCGCTGTAGTCCGAGGAACTCAGAGCAAAACCGGCCTCACACTCAAGAAAGCAATTCAAGAACTCCTACCGCTGCACCACGTCACCATGCGAATCGCTGGCCATGACTTCATCGGTAAACCCGCCGTCACACTACCAGTTCAAGCAATCCTCAAAACTCTAAAGGCGCGACACACCTCAACTGTGCAAATCAGAGCAGAGAAAAGCCATTCATCCACTGTACGAAATCGACGTTCTGGAATCAACACTCGTGTTCACACATGGAGCGTTCGATATGGCCGAAGCCACGGAGCCGCCAATAGACAACTTTCTGCAAAATGTGACGGGGGCAACCGTTCGCATAATGTTTCAAAATAAGCAATTACCACTCCTCCCAATCCGGACAGAACACCAATATTAAGAGGATCGTTAGAAAACAGTAGGTCAGGATCGAGATATCCTGACAAATCACCCCTGCTGAGTAGCTTCCCTAGACGCTGACAGAAAGCCAGGCGCAATTCCTCTTGTGAAAAAGCACAGTCAATTAAGTCACTAAAATTGCGCAAACTTAGAATGCGACCGGATTCCCCGTGACATAAGGTGAGAGACTTCGCAACCGGATCATGAAATACGCGATCAGCTAACATGACAAATTTGTCTGTCAGGGCGAATGGGCCGCTATCGAGGCCAATTCGGGCATTACATGCGCCAAGCAATCCTGATCCGCCATAACACCATATCCCATCATCAGCAAAGCAATCGATGCATGATCCGTCGTTGAGCAAGACTTCAGTCATGGGAATTTGGCCAATCTTCATTTCGGCCGAATCGATCCGCCATTCCAAATAATCATCAACCGTATCCAAACCTCGCTCATAGGTAACTGCGTCATACGAGTCCGTAGTACAATAACGAGATAATGCGCTGCAAAGCGTTGTACAAATTCCATCGAGACCATGAACGATTCCGTAGTTTCGATGGCTTGCAACCACCGCCTTTTCAGCCCAAACAAGAGATGGAGCGCCGCTGAAAGAAGCTCTAACTCGCTTGCCACTTTCACAAGTCTCAAGTTTCAGAAGCTCTTGAAGTAATTCGAGTGAATGAGGAGCGCAATATCCCTCAACAAGCAGAATTCCACGACAAATGCCCGACACCAAATCGGTACTTACAAAGCCGTGATGAATCAAGTCCTCCCGATCAAGTTGATCCAAGAGAGCGACTGAAATGGTATCCATCCATTCTAAAATGATTGTCTGCAAGTGCGAATCGGCCTTGCCGTATTGCGAGATGCTCAAATCAGCTAATGCGAATAGTTCTTGAATCGCGCGAATGTCTGTTCGATTTTGTTTATATGTAACAAGTGCGAGTTCAAAGAGGCGGTCTGCTAGACTTTTAGCCTCAAGCGAACCTGTTGCGCTTGCGATTAGCCGGAGACAATATATATAGCCTCCAACGCCCGAAGGATAAGAAAGAAGATCAGAGATTGCGGCCCTCGGATTCATCTTAGAAATGTCAAATAAGTAACGGTCTGAATTTGGTTGCAAGCGAAGCTTGATCTGATCAAGATAGAGTTCCGATAGTCTTTCAAAATCCAGGTCAATATTCATATCACTAGTCTGATTCCACCGGAGTGTCTGATGACTCTAAATAACATCTCATCTTTAATCGAGCTAGTCGCGATAACGAAAACTTCCTGATAATCGCGGTGTAATCAGCTTCTCCACCCCGATCGATTCCGGCGACGCGATTAAAGTGCATATGCATAACTGAGGGTATAATGTCGGTGCCAATCTCATTGTAATTTTTATAGCGAGGCCCAACTTCGAGCACTTTATCTTCGATTTCGTGTACGATTTCGTATCGTAATGAAGTTCTCTGCTTATCGAAGTGTTTCGGATCCTCGAACGATCCCCTTTTGAATGCTTTAACGATCGCTGTCGCCCAAGTTTCTGGAAAATAGTATCGGACAAGCTCCATAAATGAGGTTACGGCGGATAGGATGACCTGTTTGCGATTCTGTGTTGTCTGGAGAGTGAGCCGCTCACTCAAAGCGAGCTCGGAACTTCTGGTAAAGATTTCAAAAATTGATTCGATAGATGTCGTTCGAGTATAACGTGTATATTCGGGAAAAAATTCGACAATTCGAACTTTTTTGTAGTTTTCGCCTCGGAGGCTTTCTATCAAAGCGTCAAGCCCGTTAAGAATCTTTGATTGCGCATTCGCCTCGGGAGGCAGCTGGAATCTCAGTCTCAAATGGGCATCGGGGTTGGTATAGTGAAGAAAGTGCCAATTTTTGCCGCCCATGTCTTTGAAAAATTGAATTACCTGACGAAAGTCGGAAATCTCCGGTATCAAACCGGATGGTGTAGTAAATTCGTATGCGCGCCATTCTTCTACTTTATCGCCGTCTTTCGGATCGATCAGCGAAAAAGTTTCTGAAGGTCTCAGAGTCTGGATTGAATTCGTTGACTTTGGGACATATCTATATAAATATTCAACTTTACGGTCGTCTGTGTTGAGGGTGAAAAATGCGGCATCTAGGATCGACGCCCTCGGGCCTACTGATCGTTTGAAAGCTTGGTATTCATCTATGTTTGAGAGGTCGAACTCCTGTATTTGATCGCCCCTTCCAATTCTGACATGATCTGGAAGATTAACCATTTGTTTCCAGCGTCGGAAGGGCTCATCATCTGAGTAGTCGGAGAACATTCCAGCGGGCAGCCTCCATTGAGGTCGTCGGAGGACAACACCATCGAGAATGACTCCGGGACGGTGCGTCTCCCTTGCACTCCAAGGCTCTTCTTGGAAAAGTGTGTAGGCAGGTTCTCCGCGGCGGGCGATAGCGAGAATTGTTTTCGAGATTGGATCGAACTGTGCGAGCGTAATCATTGACTGAGATTGAACGAGGATTGGTAGTCCTGTTCTTCGGTCTAGGATCCTCATGCCCCCGTCCGCGAGACAGAATAGGAGTTCGGACAAAGAAATTGCCGAAGGATCGTATGGGTTGGCGACCTGAGGGCATATGTACCGTCCCGGGGGCTGAAACTGGGCCGAAAGCTGTTGACATTGTCGACTGTGAAAGAACGGGCGCAGCTGAACGACCTCGATCTGTTCGGAAGAACCTTGACCCCAGATCCGCGATACTTCATTTGAACTGAGGAGCGAAGCGAATCGGCCAAGGAGTGCACCTGGATCGGTAGCCCCGAGGATCGCTGGTAAGAACAGAAGGCCCAACGTTGGATGCTCGAACAACTCAAACATGAGGTCCTTGACTCTTGAATCGTGAGTGATTGTCCTTCCAGACGAGTCCTGTCTGCGCTCTCTGAGTGCTCTGTGAACTACTTTCGAATCGAGAATGTAGAAGTCCTTCTTCATCTGCAGCTGGTTTGGATGGTGCGCATCCAACAGAAAGCTTACTAATGGCTGCGAGGCAAGTGTGCCAGAGGGTTGGTCTTCGAGTCCGAGCTGAATTGGTCCAATTCCTGCGATTGGATCGAAAACCGTGAGAGCATTGACTGCCGTATTAAATCCATAGTTTTCGGCAAATTTGTCTAACCATTGATCGTATGCGTTGCTGATCTGTGAGGGAGCCGTCTGCTCGAGTAATAACATGGTTGTATCCACGTGTCGTGCGATCTTGCCGTCGTTTGGAACCTGCGCTGCTTCGGTCATCGGAGTCCGAGCCATGACCGTTGTTGGATCTATGCTCATAGTCGCAAGCGACTCAATTGAATCAGTCTTTAACGTGACAGGTCGAATCTCGTCGAGAAAGTGTTCAGGATTACGGATCTGAATTAGTAGCCCAGTCTCAATGAGGCTAAGTAAGACGTCTCGAAGACGCTGCTCGCTCACACCATATTGGCTGACAAATTCCCTTATTAGTGTTTGAATCTGAACACCAGTGTTAGCCCGATTCAACACTTCAAAGTGTGTGGAATTTAGGGTGACCCTTGAATAGGAATAGGTCGCTCGATTGCGAATGTTTATGCGCATTCCATGGAACGGGGACTTCATACGTAGATTGTGAGAGTCGTGTAATTAGTTGGTTCTTGAAGAGCCATGAATCTGCAGCGAGTGCGGGAGCATTAGGTGAGTCTTTGCTCATTTCGAAAGCTGTGAAGATATAGGAAGGTCTCTCTTCTAATTCTGGGTCCGAAATCTCTTGGTCTAGATCGAAAACGATACTGGATGAAAGAGAGAAAGGCGTAGCGCGACTTGCGCAACGCAATGCATAGTTCTCGATTGATCGTATGACTCGATCTGTTCTGCGAGTTGGTACGTCTCTCGCTGATAAATTCGGAGAGAATTGATCTTCAATTGAAGCGTAAAGATCTGGCCTGGCGGCCCGAATGATATCAAGCAGCTGATTATTCATTCGAGCTTCATCAAACGCAACTTGGTCGTGAGCGTGAATAATAGATACAAGCTCGCGGCACAATCGCCTGGCTTCAGCGTGAGACAATGCACTGATTCTGCGTGCATAGACCCCTGAAAAGGGAGCATACTTAGAATAGTTGGTCATTCCTCCGCTGCTTCCTTCTCATCAGAAAACCAATTGATGCCGGGACTTTGCTCTGAAAGACACCTAGGAAGTCAGCAATACGGGCATAGAGCAGCGGCGCCATACGTTTGACCGCATGACGTTGGAACAATCGAGGCGCAGCTACTGCAGTCGCAGGGGCTTGTACGTGTGAGGCTCATTGCCTCGATAGACCCATCGTACCCCGAGGCCGTGAGCTTAGATGCAGTACCAAAGGAATAGACGAGATCGGTGAAGAGCTGATCAGCGTCGGTCTTCGGGTCAGTAGTGACGGGTTGCGGCATCTGAGTCGTAGTCGACATTTGATCCTCCTTGAACTGCGGCGAGATTCACGGTTTCCAGTGTGTCAGATATCATAAGGATTGTGAAGGCCTTTGCTTGATTTCGTTGCAATGGTAGTCGACTTGTAACAACGACCGATCCAGACTCAATGAATGGCGAACCGAACCTACGTCTATGAGCTGTGGCGTGGAACGGTGGTGACGTGAGTGTCCGACCGCCTGTCTGAGCGGGGAGCAGCTAGGGGATGCGGACGGATTCACAGGCCTCTTTGGCTCACCTGTGGGTTTGCGAGCTTTCATTGAAGTTGAGCATATTACAACGGAGGTTTGCTCCGAGGCATTTCACTCGCTCCCGAACCCCGGTCCCCGCCCTCGAAGCAGTCGATGCAATCAACGCACAGGTGGACGCGGCGCTCAAGGCCAAGCGAATGACCGGCGCGCTCTCTATCTTGCAGGCGCCTTATTGGCTCGCGAGGCATCAGCAATAGAATCTCCTGAATTCCAGCATCTCTTACGGACTCAGGCTCTGGCTTCCTTGTCTACAGCTGCTTTCCATTCGATTGAACAGCTCTAGGAAGATGTTGGCTACCTGGCAAACCAGGAGTACATGAATACAAGAATCGTGCGATGGCACAGGCGAGCAGGATGGCATCAGTGCATCGATCCTTTGAAGTCATCCACAAGGCCCTGGACATTCGAAGATGCACTGTTTGCTGAATCTGGCGAAGCAATAGCGTTTGTAGAGGCCCTCGACTCCTACCGAGACTTCCTTGAGACAACCATCGTCCCAAACGTGGGTGCCATTGTCGAGAACGATCCTTCAGACAAACTCCTCGCCGGGGGCTTTGGGAAAGCAGAGCAGCTGTACTCGATGAGTTCAAATCACTCAAACGAGATCTCGAATCAGGTCACTTGACTCTCCTCATTGACCCGGCCTCCAACGATGCGCTCGGCATAGAAGTAGAGGTCGAAATTAACAACCGAGGTGGCGAAAGCAATGGCTCCGAGAATTCTCGAGAAAGATTAGCGGGTCAAAGGGTGCCCAAATCTAGACTGCGATCGCAACGCCAATCGAGTGAAGTTCATTGTCGGCAAGACCGAGTGCGATGAGTGCAGCGCTCAACGCATACTCGCCGCAAGATCCCATGATCGGCAACGACGGACTCCTCCCCCCTTCCAACAAGTCGCCACGCTCCGCACTACCTGCCTATACCTTTTGGCGCTTCGGATACTTTTTGGCGCAAGCCGCACAATTTGGCGGCTCAGCCCACGGGCACGCACCAGGCAGCACGAGTACCCGAAATTCGGCTGCCCTACTCCCCTACCTGCAGGCACCGCCCAACAGACCAGACGAAAACAAATCCTCTCTGACCTGGCTTTTCGTTCAGATTTCGGGCATACAAAAGGACGCCCACTTTGTATCAAAATGAGCGTCCCTTCAGTGGAGCTAACGGGAATCGAACCCGTGACCTCTTCCATGCCATGGAAGCGCGCTACCAACTGCGCTATAGCCCCAATTGTTGATGTCATAAAAACACCAACAATTAATATACCACTATATACTTACAAGCACAATAATAACGAATAATCACTTTTATACTAGTATGTATTCTCCTATTACAACGGTAAATCAAATATAATTAAGCAATATTAATCGGATTATATTCTGATAGTACCCAATCTCCTGACGCAGCTTTTTCCAGCACACACCAAGAACAATTATTTAGAAGTCTTATCCCCCTAAACCCAGCAGACAAACCGAGTAAGACAGAAACACCCTTCAAGATAGCTCCGCCATGACTAACAAATACAATGACACTATCGTCATTGAGGTTTGATACATGTTCATTTACACTTTGACTAAATCTAGCACCAATAGAGTCTACTGGTTCAATGTTCAAGTTCTCAGGACGTATCCCCTGCTGCCAGTTTTCAAATTCTTTCGGCCACTTAGATACAATTTCATCTCTAGTCAAACCTTCCCAAACACCAAATCCACTTTCACGTAAACGGGCGTCTGTTACAATTTTTATACCAGATAGCTCAGCTAATTTTTCGCCAGTTTGCTTAGCCCTTCCTAAATCAGAAGTAATAATGTGAGTTGGTTTATATTTGTTTAGGAAAATAGCAGCATTCTCAGCCTGTTTAATCCCCGTTTCATTCAGAGGAATATCTGTTTGACCTTGAAATCTTTTTTCTAAGTTATAAGCTGTTTGACCGTGTCTCCACAAAATTATCTTAGTCACCTGTTAATTCTCCAAATACTGAGTTAGGTATTTCAAAACGTGGGCAATCTGACCATAAACGTTCTAAGTCATAGTATTCTCTATCTTCAGTTAACTGTACGTGTACAACTATTGCACCATAGTCTAATAGTACCCAGTGACATTCAGTAAGTCCCTCTTTTCTTGTAGCAACTACACCATTTTTATGCATTTGCTCATCTATGAAGTCAACAATTGCTGAAACTTGACGTTGCGTGTCAGCTGAGGCAATAATAAAAGCGTCTGTAAGTGCTAATCTAGAGCTAACATCTATAGCAATTATTTCTTCAGCTTGTTTTTCCATTGCAGCTTTTATAGCTACTATAACTAGATTTTCAACTTCTGGTTCAAACATATTATTTTTCTTCATCTTTCATTTTGTACAAGTGGTACTTTCCTATATACTGTACCACTCCCTCAGGCACTAAATACCATATTGGTTTATTTTCTCTCACTCTTTGTCTACAATCTGTAGAAGAAATTGCCATTGCTGGGACTTCAACTATACTTACTTTATCGAGCATCTGTGAATCAATATCGTGGTTAGGACGAGTAACACCAACGAATGTTGCCAAATCAAATAGTTCATCGCTATTTTTCCAATTAAATATTGTTTCTAATGCATCTGCTCCTGTAATAAAGAAAAACTCAGCTTTAGGGTATAGTTTACGCAAGTCTTTCAAGGTATCAATAGTATAAGTAATTCCTCCTCGTTCTATATCAACTCTTGAAACTGAAAATTTGGAATTTGAAGCTGTGGCAATAGTGGTCATTAGATATCGATGTTCAGCAAGAGTTAAGTCTCTATCCTTTTTGAAAGGTTGTACACATGTTGGAACAAAAATGACTTCATCTAAATTGAATACATCTTGAACTTCACTAGCAGCTACAAGATGACCATGATGAATCGGATCAAAAGTTCCGCCCATTATACCTATTCGGCTAGGGTCATTTCCTGTATTTATTTGCATAATAAACCTATTTTCTTATAGTTCCGTCACCTTCGACATACCAACTTATAGTTGTAAGTGATGACAACCCCATCGGACCACGTGCATGCAATTTTTGTGTAGATATACCAACTTCAGCACCCAATCCAAATTGACCGCCATCTGTAAATCGTGTAGAGGCATTTACCGCAATAGTAGCTGAATCAATTTCTTCTTTGAATTTGTCCACAGCTTGTAAATCATATGCACATATTGCTTCAGTATGCTTTGAAGAATACTCATTTATATGTTCTATTGCTTCATCAATGCTTTCCACTATTTTACATGCAATATCATGTGACAGATATTCTTTTTCCCAGTCTTGCAATGTAGCTAATTCAAATTTCAGATTTTCAATTTTATCCGCTATATCTTTAGTTTTTTCGCATCCATGTACTATAACATTTTTATCTGACAATTCTTGTAATGCGCGTTGTAGAAAAATGTCTTTTATATCTTTATGTACAAGCAAGGTTTCAGCTGCATTGCATACTCCAACCCTTTGCGTTTTTGAGTTCAATAATATGTTTATAGCTTTATCTATATCTGCACTTTTATCTACATAAATATGACAATTTCCAGTACCGGTTTCAATAACTGGTACAGTTGAATTTTCAACCACTGTAGATATTAAATCTGCACCACCTCTTGGAATAAGGACATCTATTATTCCTCGAGCAGTCATCATTGCTTTTGCTCCAGCACGACCAAATTCATCTACGCTACATATTAAACCTGTAGGCATACCACTTTGCACTAATGCATTATTCATTATTTCTACTATCTTTGCATTAGTATGTAAAGCTGCACTACCACCTCGTAATATAACAGCATTCCCACTCTTTATTCCTAAGCATGCTGTATCAACTGTCACATTTGGACGTGCCTCATATATTATCCCAACAACACCTAGTGGAACAGTTATAGATGTTACTTTTAAACCATTAGGCATTTTAGTTCCGGATACAATATTGCCAACTGGATCTGGGAAACTTGCAATTTCTCTAACACTATTAGCAATATTTTTAACTCGTTCTTCATCTAATAAAAGTCGATCTATTATTCCTTCACTTAAATTATTTTCTCGAGCTTTTGCTAAATCTTTCTTATTTTCTTCAACTATTTCACTAGCTCTAAATTCTAATTCTTTGGCTATATTATGTAACGCACTATCTTTTATTTCCCTAGTAGCATTTTTTAGGAATTTTGCACCAATTTTTAAAGTTTTTTTATGAGATATAAGAAATTCTTCTGCACTCATATCTGAAACTGTAGTATTCATAACGCCTTCTTCAAATATCATTTAAATTAAGTATTTTATTTCAGCCAAATCGTCTCTATGTACAACTGGTTTGGGTACTCTAATACCTGCTTTAATCATTTCTTCACTATTCTTACCACATATTAAAGGCAATTCATCAGAGTCATATGAGACAAATCCTCTTGCCACCGGTTGTCCTTTGTTGTCTACTAGCTCGACAACATCTCGACATAAAAAGTCTCCAATTACTCCAACTATACCAGTAGCTAATAAGGAATGTTTTCCTTCAGTTACAGCTTTAACAGCACCTTCATCTAGTACTAGTACTCCTTTAGGAATGGCTGCATAAGCCAACCATAACGATCTCGTTCCAGGTCTTTCACCACAAGCATTAAACCATGTACCAACGTCTTTACCAGCAATGGCTTTATCTATATTCTCAGCACTTGTCATTAAAACAGGTATACCAGATACGCTAGCGATAGTAGCAGACCTTAGCTTAGTAACCATGCCGCCTGTTCCATATTTACTTCCTGATCCTGATACAAGTATGCCTTCTATGTCTTCAGGTCCATTAATACACGGAATAATTTCAGCCCCCTCCTCTTTAGGAGGTCTGTCATATAAACCATCGACATCAGTTAGGAGTATAAGAGCATCAGCCATAACAAAGTGTGAAACAATCGACGCTAACCTATCATTATCACCGAATCTAATTTCATGTGTTGCTACCATATCGTTTTCATTCACAATTGGTATCACATTCATAGAAAATAAACACTCAAGAGCTTGGTGCGCATTCCTATAATGTTTACGTCTGTTCATATCACCAGCAGATATGAGAACCTGTGCTATTTGCTGATTATGTTTAGAAAAGGCTTCTCCCCAAGCAGCCATTAATATACTTTGTCCTACTGCTGAAGTAGCTTGAGCTAAAGGTAAATCCGTTGGCTTACTGTTCATCTGTAAGGGAGTCATGCCTGCAGCTATAGCTCCAGATGAAACTATTGCCACTTGTTGCCCACTCTTTACACAATCTGATAGTAATTTCGCGATATGATGTATACGCTCGTGATTTAATCCCCCCGTGGGGTATGTTAAAGAGGATGAGCCAAGTTTAACAACTATACGTTTTGCTGTCGGTATTTCCGACCTTGTACTTATTGCCATTATTTCCTCTTAATATAAATAGAAATTACAAATTTGGAGATACCCAAATTCCTTCTTCTTTTTCTTGCTGCAATTGATCACGTGCTGCTGCTTTTGCATCCATTTTTTCGTAGTAAAGCTCACGTTTTTCCTTACGTGTTGGACGTGAACTATCTTCAAATCGAATATCAGTTCCTCTAGCTCCTAATAATTCTGCTCCAGTTTGCATAGTTGGTTCCCAATCAAATACGACACCAGTTTCTATATCACCAATTACTATGGTGTCGCCATCTTTTGCACCAATCTTTAATAATTCATCCTCTATTCCAAGTCTATTCAATCTATCAGCTAGGAAACCAATAGCTTCTTCGTTTGTAAAATCAGTTTGTTTGACCCATCGTTCAGGTTTATTACCTCGTATTTGATAGGCTTTGTCACCTTCGTATTCAACTTCTTTGATAGTGAACGCTTTACCATCATCTATTGGTTTTGGTTTCAGTATTATACGTGCTGGTTTCAAATCTTCTTCTACACGCAGGTTAGAAACTAGTTCTCCCAACCTAAAAGCTAGTTGTTTAAGCCCCTTATGTGATAGTGCTGATACTTCATAAACTTCAAATCCACGAGCTTTAATGTCTTCTATAACAATTTCGGCAAGATCTTGACCTTCAGGAATATCAGTCTTGTTAAGCACTACAACTCTTGGACGTTGCATAAGAGGTGTTCTATCGTTATGTTGGTCTAAATCTGATTCATATTGACGTAATTCATTTTCGATAATATCTAAATCTTTTAACGGCTCTCTATCAATTTCCAATGTAGCACAGTCTAATACATGTACTATAACACTGCATCTTTCAATATGACGAAGAAAATCTAATCCCAAACCTTTACCTTGGCTAGCTCCTGGAATAAGACCTGGCACATCTGCCATAGTAAAACGCATATCACCAGCGCTTACAACGCCTAAGTTTGGAACTAAAGTTGTGAAAGGATAATCAGCAATTTTAGGTCTAGCTGCTGACATAGCAGCAATAAGAGAAGATTTACCAGATGACGGAAAGCCTACCAACGCAACATCGGCGACTGATTTTAACTCTAAAATAATATCTAGCTCATCCCCTGGTTCACCCAGTAAAGCAAACCCAGGTGCCTTACGTTTTTTAGTAGCCAATGATGCATTACCAAGTCCACCTTTACCTCCCTGAGCAACGATATAAGAAACATCATTTCCCGTAAGGTCGGCTAATAGTTCACCGTCCGCAGTTTTCACAACAGTCCCATTTGGCACAGGTAGTACAAGATTTTCACCTTTTTTACCATCACGCATATCACCCATACCTTGGGTACCGTTGTCTGCTTTACGATTCCTATTATGATGATAATTCAACAATGTGGTTGTCTGAGAATCTACAGATAAAATAATATCTCCGCCATCTCCACCGTTACCACCATCAGGTCCTCCAAGTGGCTTGAATTTTTCCCTACGTACAGACGCACAACCATTACCACCATTACCTGCAGTAAGGTGTATTTTTACTCTATCTACGAAGGAAGTCATATTAAGCCTTTCAAAATTCTTGATATAAATTTCACATTAATTAGAAATATATCTTTACTATTTTACTATATAAATCGCATTACTTATCACATAAGTGGTTAATTTAATTACTTGTTTTGAATAAACATAATCTAAAAACTAAAAACATCTTTGAGTATATTTGTCTGTGGTTTTATATATAATACACCCAAAATACAAAAAATGGAACAAATGTTCTAATGGTTATTAAAATAATTTAAATATTTCTGAAAACTAATACTACAATACACAAAATCCTCACAACGCTCACATCACATATTTCACAAAACACAACAAAATACATTACATAAATAAAATCGTAACTTTTACGTCACTCACATATAATTCAATACCAAATGTAAAAATTCAAATAAATATAAAACTAAACATATCCACAATAGCTACAAAGATACTAAATAAATGTCCACTAAAATAACGACAAAAAAATAAGGGAACAAGCAAGCGCTAGTTCCCTTAAATTTTAAAAGTTTTAGGATTCAACTACATTCACTACTCTACGACCACGCGCAGTACCAAATTCAACTGCTCCCTGTGCCAAAGCAAATAGTGTATCGTCCTTACCACGTCCAACATTTAGACCTGGGTGGAAGTGTGTTCCACGCTGGCGAACAATGATTTCTCCAGCTTTAACGAACTGGCCACCGAAACGCTTAACACCCAAACGCTGGGCATTCGAGTCACGGCCATTCTTGGAAGAACCAAGACCTTTCTTATGTGCCATCTCGACGCTACTTTCTCTATATACTTATATCAACAAATAACGTAAATCACTTAATGCCAGTAACTTTAACAGTAGTTAGCTTCTGGCGGTGACCCATACGTTTACGGTAACCCGTCTTATTCTTATACTTAACAATAGTAATCTTTGGACCCTTTGCGGCTCCAGTAACTTCTACTGTTACTTTCTTGCTTTCAAGTTCTTTTGCGTTAGTGATGACTTTGTCACCATCAACAATCATAACCGGCTCAAGCTCAACGGTTGTACCAACTTCAGCAGTTAGTTTATCGACGACGATTACATCGCCAACAGACACCTTTTCTTGACGGCCGCCGGCCTTGACGATCGCGTAGACCACGTTGCTGCTCATCTCTTATCGTAACGGACTATTGACAAAGAAAGGATTAAAATCCTTTCCACATGCTTAAACAAGCACCGACTCACAATGATACTAGATTTCAGTGTTCTTCGCAAATGAAATCTGAAAAATGTAAGCCAGAAAACACAAGTATACTATCAGAATTTTCCAATCACTACAATTATAAAATAATTATTGAAGAGTTAGAATCATCTGATGGGGCGAAAGTTCCTTGAGAAACTACCCTTTTACGCTTCTTACGCTTAGGTTTTTCTGAGTGAGCTCCATACACTTGGTCCTCATCACCCTTTTCTGAAAATTCACTTTCATGACTTCTTTCAACAAGGGCAACACTACTACCTTTGTGCTTATTTTGGCTTTCACCTTTGTGATTCTTACTAACTCTACGACCTTTTTGAGAGTTAGATACATTGTAATCACTAGATTCATTTCTTTTTTCTTTTTCGCCAATGCTTTTCACATCTTTATTTGATGCGTCAACACCATACTCATTAGAAGCATCTTTATCTTCTTCAGACACTTCTAAAGTCTTTTCATTATCTATATCACTATTATTTTTTCGACTCTTACGTTCTTTCTTACTAATAGCAGATTCATCTACAGGTTGTGAATGAACTAAAAAGCCTCGACCATCACAACACTCACACTTTGAAGAAAATGCCTCCACGAGGCCTTGACCAACACGTTTTCGAGTCATCTGAACTAGTCCCAAGGAAGTAACCTCAGTAACCTGATGTCTGGTCCTATCCCTTCCTAAACACTCGATTAGACGACGTAATACCAAGGTACGGTTAGACTCTAAAACCATATCTACGAAGTCAATAACAATAATTCCACCAATATCACGTAAACGTAACTGACGTACAATCTCTTCTGCTGATTCTAAGTTATTTTTCGTAATAGTTTCTTCTAGTGTTCCACCAGCACCAATGTATTTACCAGTGTTAACATCTATAACAGTCATAGCTTCCGTACGATCAATAATCAAATAACCACCAGACGGTAGCCATACTTTACGATCCATACCTTTAGCTAACTGTTCATCTACACGATTAGCAATAAATACGTCATTTGTATCCGTCCACTTGACTAACCGGTCAGCCAAATCTGGAGACAACTCATTTACATACTTAGAAATATTGTCCCAAGCGTTATTGCCTGAAACAACTAGCTCTTTGAAATCTTCGTTAAAAATGTCACGAATAACACGCAAAGCCAACTCAGGTTCAGTATGTACAACCATAGGAGAGTTGTTAGTCTTTTGCTTATGCTCTATGCCTTCCCAAATCTTTACTAAACGCTTTACATCATCTTCAATTTGTTCAGTACTTGCGCCTTCAGCAGCTGTTCTAACAATAACACCATACTCGTCAGGCACAATTGAACGCAAAATCTTCTTCAAACGACGACGTTCTTCTTCAGGCAATTTCTTAGATATACCCGTCATAGCTCCAGAAGGAACTAAAACAATGTGACGACCAGCCAAAGTAACTTGAGATGTTAATCTAGCACCCTTATGCCCAATAGGATCCTTAGTTACTTGAACAAGAATAATATCACCTGGTTTTAGAGCATTTTCAATACGTCTGACATTTCCTTCAAGACCAAGTTCATCCCAGTTAACTTCACCAGCATATAAAACAGCGTTACGTTCTTTGCCAATATCAACGAATGCTGCCTCCATTGAAGGCAAAACATTTTGAACTCTACCTAAGTAAACATTTCCTACAGAAGTCGTTTGTGAATGACGTGCAACATAATGTTCAACCAATAAGCCATCTTCTAAAACAGCAATCTGGTTCAAACCATCTTTTTCACGTACCACCATCTTGCGGTCGACACACTCACGACGAGCCAAAAACTCTGATTCTGTAATTTTTGTTTGACGCAAAGTTGTCAAGTTATTGTCATGGCGACGACGGCGTTTAGCTTCTAAGCGAGTAGATCCTTGTAAAGCAACTACACCCTTAGCTTCGTCGTCATCTCGTCTACGCTGACGCAGACGGCGTCTACGAGTGCCATCGCCCTCTTCAATCTCTAAAACACTAGATTTACGGCGTGTACGTAATCTTTCTACGCGTCTTGAAATAGATTTTTCATCCTTGTTTTCAGCTTTACCTTCTTCGAGATCCCTCTGAGGGTGCTCAATAGGTTGTATTTGACTTAAATCTACAGCTTCAAAAACAATATCTAAGTTGACGTTGTCATGTAAAGATATCGGATTATCTTTAAGGTTCTCTAGAGAAGAAAAAGGTAAATCTGGATTTAAGTTACAATGGAATTTCTTTAATCGCTCTATATACTCATGGTATTGAGGTGTGTCTACATCAAAGTCGTAAGTGATTTTAATCACATTTAAGTTCTCAATTTTAGGTTCGACAAAAGTTAAACTTTCTTTACCTAAATCTAATTTAGGACTACTGCTTAAATCTACTGGAAGTTGCCTACCAGCAGGACTTAGGCAAATATCACTAATATAAATATTCACTCTA
Source organism: Actinomyces sp. zg-332 (assembly GCF_011751945.2). NCBI lineage: Bacteria > Bacillati > Actinomycetota > Actinomycetes > Actinomycetales > Actinomycetaceae > Tongtianella > Tongtianella jiaweipingae. The sequence continues at coordinate 454,928 of NZ_CP064951.1, read as the reverse complement.
CTTCCCTACAAAAGTCATTTATTTCGGCAATTTTCACACTAAACCACACGAAATGCTAGTTCCTAAAGAACCAAAGTCTATCAATTACAAGGTCATTTGTAGCTAACACAAGTAAAACAAAAAACACACTAAAACAAAGCTACATGACGCTAAAGTTGTAATATAAGTGTGACAATTACAACGTTACTTGAATCAATCATACACTAAAAATCACTCTTTAAACTATAGGTACAAACACAATTACAAAATATTTTTAGTATGCTAACCCTGTGTAAGAAATCTTAGTCTACGACAAGGGGAAGAAAAATGCACGCCATAACGATGGCTCTAGATCCTCTAGACCTGGCACGGTGGCAATTCGCAATAACCACCGTGTACCACTTTATACTCGTACCTTTAACAATAGGTATGTCATTGGCTGTAGCTATCCTGCAGACCCTATGGTACAAAACCAAAAAGGATCACTGGCTAAAAGCCACACAATTCTTCGGAAAGCTTTTCCTAATAAATTTCGCTTTAGGTGTCGCTACTGGTATTGTGCAAGAATTCCAATTCGGTATGAACTGGTCGGAATACGCACGTTTCGTAGGTGACATTTTCGGTGCCCCTCTAGCAGTTGAAGCTTTACTAGCTTTCTTTATCGAATCCACATTCTTAGGATTGTGGATATTTGGTTGGGGCAAACTTTCGCCAAAAGTCCACACATTGTGTATATGGATGGTAGCAATTGGTGTAAATGTTTCAGCTTTATGGATTGTAGGTGCAAACTCTTGGATGCAACATCCGGTAGGAGCAGTATTCAATCCTGCCACAGGACGTGCAGAGCTGGATGGAGCTTTGGGCTTCTTTAACGTAGTTCTAAATCACAAACTTTGGCTAGCTATATCTCACGTTATCGCATCATCATGGTTGATAGCTGGAACATTCATAGCGGGCATAGCAACTTGGTGGCTAGTACGCAGTGCAAATGCTGGCGAAGAAGGCATGCAAGAAGCACGTAAATACTGGAAACCGATAACACGTTTCGGCATACTAGTTCTTTTTATCGGTGGTCTAGCAACAGTCGTATCAGGCCACTTCCAAGGACAAGACATAGCTAAATCTCAACCTATGAAACTTGCAGCAGCAGAAGGATTATGCGAATCTCAAAAATCTGCTCCATTTACTTTAGCTGTATTTGGTAATGACTGTAAGAGCGCAACTCGTATAGGTGAAATTCCAGGTCTTGCATCTTTCCTCGCAGATGATGATTTCTCAAGCGAAGTAGTTGGTATAAAACAGGCAAACGAACTCTACAAAGAAAAGCTAGCTTCCGCTCACGGTCTTAAAGTAAAAGATAACCAAGACTACACTCCGCCTTTTGCTGTAACATTCTGGGCATTTAGGATAATGATACTTACAGGTCTAGCATCACTAATACTAGGTGTATGGCTTGTAATTTCAACACGTAAGAACAAAATTCCAACTTCAAAAGCTCTCGGAAAATTTGCGATATTTGCAGTTCCTTTCCCATTCCTTGGAGCTTCTTTCGGTTGGATATTTGCTGAAGTAGGTCGCCAACCATTCGTTGTTGCACCTAACCTACTGACTGGAGCTAACGACCCTGTTTCTAGCGTATATATGCTTACATATCAAGGTGTATCTCCTCTAATTACCTCAGGTGAAGTTCTAACAACTCTAGTAGTATTCACACTTCTATATCTAGGACTAGGTATAGTTTGGTTCCTACTAATGCGTAGATATTCACTTGAAGGCATTCACAAACCAGCAGTCAACCACAATAATGATGAAGTTACAACAGCTTTGTCATTTGAATACTAGGAGGCGAATCAATGGACTGGTTAAGTATTTTATGGTTCATCCTAATTGCAGTATTGTGGACAGGATACCTAGCATTAGAAGGCTTTGACATAGGCGTTGGTATGCTTCTACGTATTCTAGGTAAAAGTGACCGCGAACGTGCAGCTTTGATAAAAACAATTGCTCCATTTTGGGACGGAAACGAAGTTTGGTTACTAACTGCTGGTGGTGCAACATTTGCAGCTTTCCCAGAATGGTATGCCACGATGTTCTCAGGAATGTACCTAGCACTATTCCTAATACTTCTTGCGCTAATTTTGCGTATATGTGCTATCGAATGGAGAGCTAAGATTAATTCTCCAAAATGGCGTGGAGTCTGGGATACAATTCACTTTGTTGTAGCTTGGTTACCACCAATACTATTTGGTGTAGCATTTGCTAACTTAGTACAAGGTATGAAGATAGAAGTAATCAACCCACAAACTCTTGAAGTAATATCACCATCTGAAGTAACACCTGAAGTATTGTCAACACACGTGCATGCTATAACAGGTGGTTTCTTCTCATTGCTATCACCGTTTACTTTGCTAGGCGGAGTAATACTAGCTTGCATATTCCTAGCACATGGATCATTATTCCTAACTTTGCGTACAACAGGTGAATTAAGGCAAAAGAGTGAAAAGCTTGCCCTACCGCTTTCAATAGTAGCAACATTGCTAACAGCAGTTTGGGCTTTGTGGGCACAGTTTGCTTACTCTTCATCAATCTTATCGCTAGTTCCTCTAGCGGTTGCAGCATTAAGCCTAATATCTTCAACAGCACTAACGCTAAAGAAGAACTATAAATTTGCATTTGCAGTAAACTTCTTAGCTATCGCCAGCGCTGTAGCTTTCATATTCTCAGCCATGGCTCCTTCAGTAATGAAGTCATCAATTGACCCTGCATACTCATTGACTATAGCTCAAGCATCTTCAACACATGGAACTCTAACAGTTATGACAATTGTTGCAGTAACTCTAGTTCCAGTTGTCTTAGCTTATACAATATGGTCATACTGGGTATTCAGAGCAAGAGTTAGTGAAAAAGATATTCCAAAGATTGCAGGTTTAGATCCTAAGCGTATCCGCCTTGGAGCTAATTTCCTAAGTAACTAATAATTATGGGCGTCGCATAACAACTGTGGCGCCCATTTTTATATAATTTACACATTAGACAAGCAAACACCATTATTTGAAGGAAAAGTAAGTGCGACCATTTGATCCACGTTTGATGAAGCATTCGAGTTCCACTAAAAAATACGTACTTTTAACAGGAATCACTGGTTTTATAACAGCATTATTAATAATTTCCCAAAGTATATTAATCTCTAAGATAATTTCGCCAATAATCAACCATGACAAATTTTCATTGGCTACTAATCTGATTTTTATGTTAGTAGCAGTCTTTATTTTGAGGCTAATAATAACTTATATCAATGAGTCAATAGCTCATAAAAGTGCAACTCAAACAATAACGGTACTACGTGAAAAACTCCTAAAACAAGCTTTGACTCAAGGACCTAGATGGCAAAAACAAAATACTGCTGAACTAACTACCCTTGCAACTCAAGGTTTAAATAATTTAGTACCATACTATACAGAATACTTACCACAACTATTTTTATCAGCTACAGTTACACCTGTAGCCCTGCTCATAGTTGCAACATACGATATTTGGTCAGCAATAACTATAGGACTTACTCTTCCACTAATACCAATATTTATGTGGCTAATTGGAGTTATGACTCAAAACTATGCAAATTCTAAGCTACAAACTTTACAAAAACTCACATCACAACTACTCGATTTAATTAGTGGGCTAACAACTCTAAAAACTTTAAACAGAGAAAAAAGCCCAATTTACAGGATTCATTACTTAGGCAAACAATACAAGAAAACAACTATGGACACTCTAAAAGTTGCTTTCCTATCAGGAGCTGTCCTGGAACTTCTAACAACTATATGCGTAGCATTAGTAGCAGTAAACGTTGGTATGCGACTAGTATACGGATATCTAGATTTAGAAATTGGCTTAATAATAATTATGTTAGCCCCAGAAGTATTTGCTCCTATACGACAAGTAGGTGTGAAGTTCCATGCCTCAGCTGATGGTGTTGCTGCAGCAACTAAAACTTTGGAATTCCTAGAAGAAGAAACTCCAGAAAATGGTCCAACTGACTGCCTAAACATGTACAACACAGACATAAAAATTGAAAACTTATCAATATATTCTAGGAATATTAAAACCCCTAACAACCTAACAGCAACTATCAAAGCAAAAGAAATTACAGCTATAACAGGCGAAAACGGAGCTGGTAAAACAACAACAACTTTAGCAATACTAAAACTAATTCAACCTGATGAAGGAAAAATTCTATTAGAAGATACAAACACAAAAGAAACACTGGACTTAAAAGATGTAGAAAAAACAAGCCTACATCAGCAAATAACATGGGTATCTCAAAATCCAATAATCTTCCAAGGTAGCATATTAGAAAATATTCAGTCTTTCACTAATAACTATTCACTTGAAAAAATAGAAGAAATCGCTGAAAAAACAGGGCTAATAGAAGTAGTAAGAACCCTAGAAGATAAATGGGATACAAAAATCGGTACTAATGGAGTTGGTCTTTCCTTGGGGCAACGTCAAAAAATAGCTCTAACAAAAGCTTTACTGGATAACAAGCAAATAATTATATTAGATGAACCTACAGCCCACTTAGACGCGCAGAACGAGCAGTACATTATTGAGACGATAAAAGAGCTAAAGAAACAAGAAAAAACAATCATATTAATAGCTCATAAACAATCTCTGATAAATATAGCTGACAACAATATAACTGTAGTAGCAAAGGCAAAGTAATGATTTTAATAACTCGAGAAGAAAAACAAGCATTGAAACAAACCTATAAAATGCTAGAGTTATCAAAATTCAGATTTGCTCTAGCGGTGCTAGTTGGAACTGCAAGTATATCTTCAACTATTGCTCTGAACGCAATAAGTGCTTGGCTAATAGCTAAGGCTAGTAAAATGCCACCAGTACTAAACCTTACAATTGCTACGGTATCTGTGCGTATGTTTGGTATTACAAAAGCATTATTCAGATATGTTGAACGTATCCTATCACACGATAATGCTTTGTCAGGTATCAACAATTTACGTGAAAATATTTATAAAAAGCTTGCTTCTTCACCAATTGACTGTGTGGCCCACATTAAAAGAGGAGATCTTTTTTCAAGAGCAAGTACCGATATAGAAGCATTAGGAAACTTTGTTATAAAAAGCTTACTACCGTTATATGTAGCTTTGCTGTCCTCATTGGTTCCACTAGCCATAAGCTTTTGCATACTACCTAGTGCAGGCATTGCACTACTAATAGGATTATTAATATCTGGAGTTATTTCTCCCCTACTAACAGTAAAAGCAACCAGAATAACTCAAATTACGCTAGAACAAACACAAACTACCCTAGTAGATAACACCATGATGATTATGGAATCAGGTAGTGAACTGGTAATAAATAATCAGGATAAAAAATTATTCAGCCTTCTAGAGGACACTGAGCATAAAATTCATATTCTTCAAAACAAAGCAGCCAAGCTGAATGCTCTAGCATCAATAGTAGATACTACAGGAATGTTTTTCGCTATTGCTTCAGCAATGATTTTAGGCATACCAGCTGTGCTAAATCACGGTATACAAGACATAAGTCTAGCAATAATTACTCTATTACCTCTAGCTTCTTTTGAAAGTACAGCAATGCTAAAACCAGCAAGCGTGCAGCTTATAACCAGTGCAACGAGTGCTGTAAGAATTATGAAATTGTTAGATCAAGAAGAGCAAGTAAGTAATGTACCTATACTAGAAAAAGACCAAAATTCACAAAAGATAAAACTAAAGTTAGACAATGTTTCAACTGGTTGGAATAGCAAAACTATTGTTGAAAACTTAAATTTTGAGATAGATACAAACACAAAGATAGGAATAATTGGCGAAAGCGGAATCGGTAAAAGTACTTTGCTGTACACTCTAGCTGGAATGCTAGGTAAAACAGGTGGTAACTTCACATTAAACAACGTTGAAATTACTGACGAAAACAGGCACGATTTAGCTAACTATGTGACATTAATTACTGAAGATTCTCATATCTTCGAAGCAAGTATATACGAGAATATTAGAGTTGTTGATAACACTATTACTGAAGAACAAGCTTATTCTTACTTAGAGCGCGCAGGTCTGAAAAACTGGATAGATTCAATTCCAGACGGAATACATACAATCTTATCTCAAGGGGCAAGCTCCATTTCGGGTGGACAACGCAGACGTATACTGTTAGCTCGCTGTTATGCAACTCACACACCTTTCATACTAATAGATGAACCTAACGAACATCTAGATCCTGAAACCACAGATTCACTAGTAAAAGATATATTCAACACTTGCAATTATTCTTCTTATAAAAACACAAGTGACAAATCTAGTGAATCTAAAGTCAGCAGAGGTGTAATAGTTGTAACACACAGACTTACTCCTTTAGAAAATGCAGATCTAATAATAATGCTTGAAAAAGATAAAGATACAACAAAAATCAAACATATAGGAACTCATGAAGAACTATGCAAAACTTCTGAAAAGTATGCTTGGCTACTAGAACAAGAGCAAAAAAGTTAAATCTACAGAACATAATATACAAAACGCTGGTATACCAAAACACTAGTATACAAACCCGCTAATGTGATGTATATAATTGATAACTTTTATATGTCTCATGTTTTAAAGCTTATGTAAATATACGAGTGCTTATAAAAATATTCTTCATGCTAGTACTAACCGCTAAAAACTTAGAAAAATAAATTATTCAAAAATCAGTATCTAGTCTTCACACATTTCAGCTAAACGCTGTACAACTGTAAGCTTCCTCATCGTAGCACTTATACCAAGTTGTTTCTCAATATAAACAGTGTCTAGCTTTCTCTTTACTGCTTCTTTAGGAAGAAATGTGTATATGCATTGGCTCCCAATATGCAGCTTTTCTTCACCGTAGTCTTTACTATTAATCTTAGTAATTTTATCCACACTGATATCGTCGTCTACGTTATCATTCGTAAAAATTAAATGTACTCCTGATAATTCGTAATCTTTCACAAAAGGATTTTTATTAATAGCTGTGATAATTTCCTCTTTAGTTTTAACAATAATCTTTAAATCAGCACCAATTTTTTCTCGGATTATATCATGTACTATTTTTTCCACTTTGGTCTTAGAATAGGACGTTTGCAATATAACATTACCACTTTGAATATAAGTTTTTACTTCCTCAAATCCTGCTTCTTCTAGTATTTCAACAAGATAAGACATTTTAGGTATTTTATTCATACCTGTAGGCATTACGCCTCTCAAAAGTACAATATATTTCATAAAAATCTACCCTAAAATAGTTCTAAACTTATAGCTTAGTACAAACAGCAAATGCAAATTCTAACATCACACATAAGCTAAAAGTACAGTAGTAAATATAAAATACAGGCAAGTATATGCTTACTTATTTATCAGTCTTCTCTTCACTAGCTTGCATACTCAAAGTCGCCATTCTAGCTGCGTTTTGCTCAGCCATTTTCTTGGAAGTGCCTTGACCACTACCATAAACTAAATTATCAACTACTACCTCAGCAAAAAAAGTACGATTATGGTTAGGGCCAGTTCCTTCAACAGTATATACAGGCATAGCAGATTTTACTCTCGCAGATACCATTTCTTGTAAAGTAGTTTTCCAGTCAGTTTGTTCACTACGAACCAAAACATCTCTAAGTAATTCAGATAACAAATCTTCTACTACTTTGCGTGTAATTTCTAAACCATTGCATAAATAAGTAGCACCAATTAAAGCTTCAACAGTATCTGAAAGAATAGAGTCCTTTTCATTACCATTAGTTACAATCTCACCTTTACCCAGCAAAATGTATTTACCGAGATTGATTTTACGCGCAACACTTGCCAAAGCTGATTGAGAAACAGTAGCAGCACGCATATTAGCTAACTTTCCTTCAGGAACATCTGGAAAATCACGGTATAGCTTCTCAGTTACAATAATACCTAATATAGAGTCCCCCAAAAATTCTAAACGCTCATTATTAGGCATCCCCCCTACCTCGTTAGCAAAAGACCTATGAGTCAAAGCTAAAATAAGCATTTCAGAATCAATACTTGCTCCCCATTTTTCCAATAAGGTAACAATTTTTTTATTAAAACTCTTAGTATTAGGATTATTCGCCATTATCTCTTTCCTGCATTTTCTTGGCTAAATCAGCCAATCCTTGCCATCTATCGTCAATAATTTCGTGAGTATGTCCTTCTTCTAGCTCAGCAAAAGGAATAGCGCAATGTGGGCAAATACCTTCACAATCTTCATCACATAACATACGCATTGGCAACTCTAAAATAATACTATCGCGCAATAAAGCACCTAAATCGACAGTATCATTTTCAATTTCATACATTTCATCTGCAGTTTCGTCACCTTCAGCAATAGCTTTTTCACGCATACCTGGATAATAGTATAGTTCCTGTACACTTACATCATACCTTTGGGCTACGTCTTCTAAGCAACGGTAACACTGAGAAATAGCTTCAAAGTTCGTACGTAAATCTACTAAAACACCCTCTGACACTGATGTTAGATTAACATCAACATCAATAACTTCACTTGAGGTAACCTCAACATCATATACCTTCAAATCTTCAGGTATTTCAACATTGAAAGTAAAACTATCCATCGCTCCCGGCTGACGCTGTAAGTCAACCAAAGAGATTTCTAAATCGTCAAGTTTTTGGTGTTTATTCATTATCATATGGGTAATTTTCCTCAGCTACCTGTTCGCCATCAATTCTTTCAACTACTGGATCAAAACCGCTACGGGCTGCTATAGCTTCACGTCCAGCGTTAATCTGACGACTGATTGCTTCTAGTAAATCTTCAAGTTCTGTTAAACGTTCATCACAATATGTATCTGCACCCAATGCTAAATTACGACTATTCTCTTCAGCTCGAGCAACAATTCTATCAGCATTATCATTAGCTAAACGAATAACTCGTTCGCTAGATACCAAAGTTTTAGCTTGTTCATGTGCCTGTGCAATAATTTCTTCGGCTTGTATACGAGCTTGTTCAACGATATCTTCGCTCTGTTGGTTAGCCTCATCAATAACCGATTCAGCTTCAGCTACAACACGATCAGCTGTAATAATATCTTCTGGAACAGCCTGAATAGCCAAGTTCAACAATTCAACAATCTTAGCTTTATTTACAACCACATTAGAAGACAAAGGTATACCTCTAGCTTCATCAACTAGACTAATGACATCCTCAAGCAAAGCTACAAGAGAAATAGAAGTAACTTCTTCATCACCTTCATATTCTACTTCAAAGTTATCATTCATAATTACTCTCGTCTTTCTTCGTTTCTTCCAATAAAATTTTTACTGTTTTACTTGGCACAAACTCGCTTATATCTTTTTCAAAAGCTAACATTTCACGTACCAAAGTAGAACTAATATGTTGTAAATGTGGTTTTGTTGTAACAAATATTGTTTCAACTCCACACATTTTCTCATTCATAATAGCCATATTTTTCTCATATTCAAAGTCAAAACTATTACGAATTCCTTTAACTATTATGCCTATATTATTTTCTTCACAATATTGTGCTACTAATCCACTATAGCTAGTAACTATTATATTTTCGTCAGCGTACAAGGATTTAATAGCTTTTATGCGAGTATTTAGCGGAAAAACATACTTCTTTGCAACATTTTCAGCCACAACAATATGCACTTCATCAGCAATTTTTAAAGCCGATGATACAAGTTGCTCATGCCCCAAAGTAAAAGGATCAAAAGACCCCACAACTAATGCTTTTACCATGATTTAATATTATATGGAAAAAATAATACTATCTAGAGGAAACAAGGATTAGATTCACTTTTGTAACTATAAAATATTGGCAATACTTCCACATTTAGTTAACAAACATTTTCAAACACTAGCTACTTGTCAAGATGCAATACTTTTACTTAGTAAAGGTACACAAACTATTCTCATAAACAATAAGCTAAAACCGTAATTAAATATGGCAAGTATAAAACCAAAAGTCATAAACTAAGTATGTAAAATCTAAATTCAAAAAATAAGCATTAATAGACAACTCCAAGTAAAGTGACTGCAAGTTACTTTACTACTAGCTGAATGTAGTATAAGACTGTTTCACCGTACTTCTTTGTGCTGAACACTTCTAATTCTTCCGGTAGCTCTATTGCCTGCCCTCTAGAAGATTGTTCTAAAATCAAAATGCTTTCTTCTGCTAGTAAATTCACACATTTAGCTATGTTATCGCATACAATTTCTGCTGATAAATCGTAGGGTGGATCAATAAATACTAGCAAATACTTCTGATTCTTCCCCTCACAAGCGTGTTCTTTCAAGAAAGTGCTGACACTACTTTGCTGGTAAGTTATATCTTTTTTAAAACCAGCACGTTTAGAAACATTTTCTTTCACACAATTGATGGCATTAGCAGACATATCAACAAAGGTTGCAGCTGTATAGCCTCTACTCAAAGCTTCTATCCCTAAAGCTCCACTACCACAATATAAATCCAATACAGCTAAATCTCTATGATTTTCTAGCAACTCTTGTATATCGAATAATCCATAGTGATCCAAAGTGGAAAATAGTGCTTCTTTAACTCGTTGAGAAGTAGGACGAGTGCCTTTTTTAGGTACTTCAAGTTTCATTCCTTGTAAGTCACCGGAAATAATACTACTCATCAACTCTCTCTTTCAACGCTATTAGCTTTGCGTAGATACTAATCTTTCTAAAAATTTCTACTACATGGTTTTATGAAACGTATGTTTTTGCTCAACAAATAACTATTCAAAAGTCTAGCTCTTAAACCAATAGTTTTCCTCAAAATTAGAGAAAAATACTTCAACTTGTTCATCAAACTTATCATTATCATGACTACTCATGTATATATCTTCATTTTCTTTTATATCGGCCAAACTCTTATGAATGATATCAATATCTCTAATTACATTTAAGAATTTCAGAGTCGACTTTCTGCCAGACTGTTTTATCCCTAGTATATCTCCCTCTTTACGGATAGATAAGTCCAACTCAGCAATTTTAAAGCCATCATTAGTCTTAGAAAATTCTTCTAACTTAGTATACGAAGGATGCGTATCGTCTAAATCTGTAAGTAGCATACAGTAACTTTGTTTATCATTTCGTCCAACTCGTCCACGTAGCTGATGTAAAGTAGCAAGTCCAAATCTATGAGCATCCATTATAACTATCATCGTTGCATTTTTAACATCAACACCAACTTCAACAACTGTGGTAGATATGAGTATAGGAGCTTGTCCTGTTGAAAAATTAGAAATTATTTCTTCCTTCTCACTAGGGGTAGTTTTAGATGATAAAGTCTGTATTTTTACGTCACGCAAATGTTCAGAGTTTTTTATACGTGAATAAGCCTCATCTATGGAAATAATCTCTAGACTAGAAGATGAAGTTTTATTTTCCTCACTTGCTTTAGCTGTTTTACTCTTTTTACTAGGCTTTTGCAGATCGTTTCTTTCGTCAGTGCCATCAGATATTTTAGGTACAACTACATAAATACAGTTACCAGCGTTTATCTCTTCCCTAGCCTTTTCCCAAAGACGATTCTGCCAAGTTTTTTTCTGTCCATCTTTTACATAAACTTTGTTAGGATTCATCAAAAACGTTTGAATTGGCTTACGTCCAGCTGGTTTTTCATCAATAATGCTAACAGTCATATCACCAAATATTGTAACGGCTAAAGTCCTAGGAATAGGAGTGGCACTCATAGATAACATATGTGGCACATGCTCAGATTTTTCTAGCAGTTTTTGTCTCTGTTCAACTCCAAATCGATGCTGTTCATCTACTACAACCAGCCCTATATTATTTACTAAAACTTTATCTGATAGTAAAGCATGTGTACCTATAAAAATTCCAGGCGTTCCTGTAGCTAACTTAGATAAAACTTCTTTTTTGAGTTTTGTGGGGGTAGCAGCTGTGTATAAGTTAACATCTACTTTTTGTACCTCGTTATTTATATCTGTAAGAGGATCTAGGATGGTTTTTACCTCTTTTCCTAGTAAGTTACATATACCTTCGTAGTGTTGCGTTGCCAAAACTTCTGTTGGAGCCAGAAGTACTGCTTGATACCCATTATCTACCACTCTAAGCATTGATAACAAAGCAACTATTGTTTTACCACTACCTACATCTCCCATAACCATTCTATGCATTGGGTATTTCTTAGAAATGTCTTCTTGTATCTCAGCTACGACTCTTTTCTGCGCATTTGTAAGTTCGTATGGAAGATTGTTTACTAGCCTGTCAGCAAATCCATCAGTTTTTGTTTTACATTCAAAAGCCCTATAAGTCTCATAACTTTTTTTACGCAAATATATACTCATATTCAGCATAAAAGCTTCGTAGTATTTGAGCGTATACCTTGCTTTTTTATATTCAGCTTCCTCCGTCGGGTTATGGAGTTTTTCAATAGCTTCGTAGTATGAATATAAGTTCGGGTTGGGTAAAATTTTAGGAATTAAGTCGTCAAAGCTACTCTTATCTACCATACTTAAAGCAGTTTGTATTGACGATTTTACTTTCCAAGAGGCAAAACCATTAGATGCTGGATAAATCGGAATAGGTTTATTTACGTATTCTTGTAAATTTTTTGAAAAATCGAGGTCACTAACTTCTTCCTTATAATCTTCAGAAAGCTCTATACTTTCAAATTCAGGGTGTACAAGCTGTTTCACACCATTATATGTAGACACTGTTCCACTAAATAATACAGTTTCACCTATTTTTAAAATATTCTTGTGAGTATGCAACATGTATTGGCTTTTAGCGAAAAACTTTGCAGTTAAGTATTCTGTTCCGTCAGTTACTAAAACTTGCAACATATAGCCTTTACGAGCAAACATGTTCTTCATGTTTACAGATACTACTTTTACTTGAACAGTTACATAGTCACCTTCTTGTAAGTCTTGTATTTTGGTGAGTTCACCTTTTTTATAGTACTTACGAGGTGCTAGTCTCAAAAGTTCATAAAGTGTAGTTGCGCCAATTTTTTCAAGTTTTTTAGCAGACTTATCCCCAAAGATTTTTTCCAATGGAGTTTGCAAAAAGCTAACTCGCTTGAGAAAGTCACCTTTCATATCATGAATATGAGCATTTATTTCTTGTTCAGATACTTCTTTTTCATTTTTATCTTCAAGATGTTCTTTTCCCATATCTCACCTATTTTAATGTGCATTTATTACAAGTTCACCAGAATTAGACACTATTATTTCTAACTGAATATTTGGGTTCTTATTGTATATTATTTGTTCTATTCTTTGTTGCAAAAATACTACTTCTTTTGCGTCCACTAGCACTGATATACGTGTATCACTATCGTCTATAAAGTTAATTATACTATCATCAATGTTTTCGTATTCGTTACGTAATGTAAGCGTACGTTGTTTTGCAAGTGTTGTTTTCATATACTTTTCAACACTGTTTATATCAGTGCATTCTTTAATAACTTCTGGTCGCATAGCTATTTCTTCAGATAAATACTTTATTTCTAGGTCATTTTTAGTTTCTGCGATAATTATTTTTTCATTCTTAGAACTAAGCTCAAAAGCTCGTCTCATCAAAAGCATATCTTTTTCATTAGAAGGCATTAAGACTATGTATTCAGTTTCTAAAACTTCAATAATATTTTGTATAACTTCGCTATCATCTGGCTTATATACTACTGTTGCATTTGTTCTAGAAATCGGCTCGAGCAAAGGTAAGTTTTGCACAGCAGAAATTATGGCAATATCATTTTTAGGCTTATCAGCAACTTGTGGTTTTATTTTTTCAAATATACTAATAACATTGCTATTTTCTTGCGTTATATTTGAATAAGTATCCAGCTTAATTGGACGAGTTGTTTGTAACCTAAGATTTTTAAAAGGCGTCTTTAGTGGCAGAATCATAAGAGGAGTTTTGGTTTCTGATAATATGGTCCAATTTCCTATGTCAAACGGTCCACATTCACCCACAATTAGTGATTTAGCTCCTGTTCTGCCAATATTTTTCTTTATCTTTTCCATATTTTCTAAAGTTGTTTCTATGGAGTAGATTATTTCAAATTCACACTCTTTTACTTTAGTTTTATCAGAATTAGTAGAAGCACTTTTCAGCATATTCGAAATCATTTCTGATACGACATTTGAAGTAAACTCTTTTTCTTTCCAAGCATATTCCAGAGCTGAAAAGATTATGCAAGCAAGCGCGATTTTATAGTCCACTTTTTGATATTGATTTTGTGTTTCCATAAGGACTATTTGGCTCGCTGTTATCAAACACTGACACGTAGATTCTATATCTAACACAGTATCTAAGAAGTCACATTGCTCTTTAGCTGTTACAAATATATCAGCAATAGTTATTTCGTCATTGTTGAGTATCTCTTCTTTAGCTTTTTCACTTAATCTGGACACTATTTCAATGACATCAACAGGAGTTAGAACTGATTTAAATTCTTTGAGAGCATATATTAAATACTGGTATAAATGTAATGATGTACTAGAGTTTGCAGTGTCTTTAGCAATTTGCGTAGCCACGTCCAAAACCCATATACAATCAGCATCTTCAGGAATGTTTTCCAGTCCTTGAACTATATTTTTCATGCAGTAACTAACATTGTTAATATCTGTTTTTTCAACATCTGTTACTGCAAGACTTTTTAGTAGCGCTTTGTTCTTTTCAAGATCTATATAAGCGTTTATAAACCAATTTTTAAAAGTTATCCCAGTTATTTTTTCGTGATTCATATTTTTATCCGTGTAAACTATATTTACACAATATTCTACTTCTTTTGTTCAGTTTTCCTTGTTTCCCACTCTTTATATTGCTAAAGTTTTATTGATAATTCTCAAGAATCTTGAGGAAAAGATTTAATTCTTTTACATATAGTTGTTTGCATATTTGTGCTTTTTTGCTATCATGTATGAGTTGAGTGTTTATATAACACTTATAAGTATTGTTAATAATTGTCTTTTATAGGCTTGAACGATCAGGAGAGATCCGTGGCTTCCACCTGCGATATTTGCGGTAAAGGACCTGGCTTTGGCAAGAGCGTTTCGCACTCTCACTTGCGTACAAACCGTCGCTGGAACCCAAACATCCAGCGTGTACGTGCATTAGTCGGATCCACACCGAAACGTTTAAACGTTTGTACAACTTGCATTAAGAGCGGTAAGGTTACACGTAACGTGTAATTTGACAGGCTTCATTAAAAGGTCGCTTTTAGGCGACCTTTTTTTATTAGCTTTTGTTACCTTTTCTCTTAGTTACAAACATTTTCATTCTATAAAATCTATTTCTTAAAAAGAAAACATTTGATTCCTATATAATCTTCATAAGGAATTATCTTTATTATTATATGGAAATACGCATAAGTGCTGTTTTATATGCACTATCATGTTTGCATACATGATGATAATAATAAATAACCTAATAATTCACTATAAGTGAAAATAAGCAAATAGTAGTTTCATCCGATAAATCTTATATTCCTTAAATTTTTCTAGTTACAAGAATCTTTATCTTACACAAATACTTTCAGTAAGATTTTAGAAGCAATATATAAAATACACATATTTCAACGTTTTATCTAAAATATACTTACGTTACCTAAATCTTTAAAAAGAAAAGTGAAAAATAAAGCAAAACATCATTAGGTAAATATCAAAAAAATTGAAAATTTTCACCAAAATTCTCAAAGAACTACATTAAAGTACAATAAACACTAATGCTGTTTGTAAACATATGCAAATTTTACGTAAATTTTATAAAAGTTCTTCATATTGAAGAGTATCTAATATAAAATAAATCGACTGTATAAGGGAGAATAATACCTTGTTTATAAAATTTTAAATATAGATACATAATCTATATTTTAAATGTAAAACAAGAATAACCGTTTATTTCAAGTATTTTACACTTAATGGAGTTATTCAAAAATGAATAAGACAAAAAAGTTTAGTATGCCTACTGCATATACTATTTTATTTGCTTTAATTGCAGTAGTTGCAGCACTAACTTGGATTGTTCCTGCTGGACAGTACGAAACAAAAGAAATTGCTGGAAAACAAATTCCAGTTCCAGGAACATATCATGCTATCGAAAACACACCTCAAGGAATCTTCGAAGTCCTATCAGCACCTATTCTAGGTTTCTATAATGCACTTCAAGTAGCATTCTTCATTATGATTCTAGGTGGTTTCATTGGTGTTACATTAAAAACAGGTGCCCTAGATGCTGGCTTTGCATCAATCACTAGAGCATTAAAAGGTAAAGAAAAAATTATGATTTTCTTGCTAATTAGCCTTTTTGCATTTGGCGGAACATCATATGGTATGGCTGAGGAAACAATTCCTTTCTACCCACTAATCATCGTGGTTATCTTATCAGCAGGATATGACACTATCACTGGTGTAGCTGTAATTTTACTCGGTGCTGGTATTGGTTGCTTAGCATCAACAGTTAACCCATTTGCTGTAGGTATCGCTTCAAACTTTGCTGAAACCTCAATGGGTAATGGTCTGATTTTACGTGCACTAATGCTAGTTGTAGGTATTATCATCACTTATATCTTCGTCATCAGCTATGCTGAAAAAGTAAAAGCTGATCCTACAAAATCTGTTGTCTTCAGCACAAGAGAAGATGACATGAAGCACTTCTTACACTCAAACAACGGATCTGAACAGCCAGAAATGACATGGCGTAGAAGACTAGCTTTAATTGCTTTCGCTGGAACATTCATTTTTATGGTATTCTCATTGATTCCATTCAGCGATATGGGAATTACAGCAATTCCAACTTTAGGCTGGTCATTCAAAGAACTTAGCGTACTATTCTTAACAATGTCCATCATCGTTGGTGTAGCTTATGGTTTGAAAGAATCTGAAATCACCGAATCTTTCATAGATGGTATGCGTGATCTTCTAGGTGTATCAGTAATTATTGGTATATCAAATGGTATTACTATCGTCATGAACGACGGTAACATGACAGCAACGATTCTAAACCTAGGTGAATCTTCTCTATCATCACTAGGTCAGATTCCATTTGTAATACTAACTTACATATTCTACATTCCAATGTCATTCCTAGTACCTTCTTCATCAGGTCTAGCAACACTATCAATGCCAATTATGGCTCCTCTAGCAGACTTTGCGGGCGTTACACGTGACATCGTTGTTACCGCTTACCAGTCAGCTTCAGGTCTAGTAAACTTCATCACTCCTACAAGTGCTGTTGTTATGAGTGCATTGGCTATTGGTCGAATTTCTTACGATAAGTGGATAAAGTACATTTGGAAATACCTTCTAGCTATATTCGTATATACTATTGTATTCCTACTAATTGGTATTTATATCTAATAGCTTTATACATAAAAGTAAATAAAAATGGTGAGTCATATTTAGGCTCACCATTTTTGTTATGTAACTTGCAATAACTACTGACAACAGAAAATTTGGCTTTAAAAACCTATTTTATTACTAAAGATACTTTTATCATGTACTTGTAGTTTTATGATATACACTAAAATTAAGCGTTTAGCACTTACTCGCAATAGAGATACGTTTAAGTACTTGGGTTTACAGTAAATAAGTTACTGCTATTTATAATTTTTACTTGTTAAAAGTATGAGTGAAAAACTTTAGTAATAAAACCTTTTTACTTGAAACTCACCACTATATAAATAACATTACTTATAGATTCACTCAAATATAAGGAAGCATTATTCTTTATCCAAAGTTCTTTTATTACCAATAACTCAACGTGAAAATTAAAACAGCCCTATTATGCAACTATCTCTTTTACAGAAAATAAAAAAGTGGGGAGAAACCTAAAAAAGTTCCTCCCCTCCCTGTTAAAACACTACTATTTGTTTATTGGTCTAGGACCAGCCTGCCAAGCATCCCAAGCTGACTGTACAATTTCTTCCAAAGAATATTTAGCTTTCCATTTAAATGTACTAGTTATACGCTCAGCATTACCAATTAGTTGAGGAGGATCACCTGCTCTTCGAGGTAAAATTTCAGGATTAATATCTATCCCCGATACTTTAGCAACCATATCAATAACTTCTTTCACGGAAGTACCTTTACCAGTTCCAACATTGAAAGAATTATGTTCAATATAGTCATTGTTACGCAAATACTCCAAAGCATCTATGTGAGCAATTGCCAAATCCATAACATGAATATAATCGCGTATGCAAGTTCCATCAGGTGTAGGGTAATCATCACCAAAAATCTTTGGTTCCTCTCCCCTTTGCAAACGATCCAAAACCATAGGTATCAAGTTCAGTACTGCAGGGTCTCCTAAGTCGTCCCAACCAGAACCAGCAACGTTAAAGTAACGCATACCCGCCCATTTAAGTCCCCATGCTTTTTGGCAACCGGCTAGTAAATACTCGCCAAATAATTTAGTCTCACCATAAGGATTAATCGGGTGTTTTTCTATATCTTCTTCTACTATTTCTACAGGTGGCATACCATATACAGCTGCTGAAGATGAAAAAATCATTTCTTTCACTCCAGTTTTTTCCATTGCCATCAAAAGATTAGCCATACCACCAACGTTTTGCTGATAATACCACTGTGGTTTTTCTACAGATTCACCAACTTGCTTTCTGGCAGCAAAATGTATAACAGAACGTACTTCGTGTTCCTGCATAATATTTGCCAAATTTTCAATAGATTGTGTACAAGCTAAATCTAATTGGAAAAATACGCTATCACCGATACGATCTTTACTTCCATAAGATAAATCATCTACGACTACTACTTTTTCACCACGTTCAAGCAACAAACGCACCACGTGAGCGCCAATATAGCCTGCGCCACCAGCTACCAATATACTACTCATATTAAAATTTTACTTGTATAAATATTTTTCTTCAAATACCATTACGGAATAAAATTTCACTCTTGATAAATTTTATATATTTATAAAAGCATATAGTGTATCTTTGCCAGTTTAGAAATGAGAGTAAGTAATATTTAAATCTTTGTATAAAGGCTAAGAGAGAATAATCAGAACAAAAGAAAAGCCTATAACAAAGACAACAGTTATGCTAATAATAAAAGATATTTTATAGACATACAAATAAACCGTAAATTTTAAACAGGATTAAAATCTTTAGAGGGGAGAATTTTCTCCCCTCTAAAGATTTTTATAAAACTCAAAGCAAGACATACAAGTATTGTCTTTGTGAAATTAGTTTTATAAGTTACCTTGGTAGTGCATAATATGCCCAGATACCAGCGTCACCATAAAATACGTTACCATCTAAATCGCTACCGTACCCCGGTAAACGCAAATTACTTGTGTACTGCCACATAATAGCTTTTTCCCACCATTTAATAGGGAAATATGGAGTGCTACCTATAGCAACGCCAGTTGAAGCATTTCTAGGATAATATGCAACCCATAGAGGATAATCGCTTTGAGCAACAGATGACCAGTTAGCTTCGTTTACGACACTTTGTGACATATAAATCACTGGCTTAACTCCAGTCAATCTATAAACTTCATCTAACCATTTCTTGTTCCACGCAACATCTGTTCTATTGTCAGATTCATTATCCAAAACAAGCATTGGTCCATAGCGAAGGTACGGACGCACAGTATTTACAAAGTGTCTAGCTTCTGCTTCTGGACTTCCTTGATATCCAATTTCATGGGCAAAGTGGTAAAATCCAATCTTCTTACCAAGCTGTATTACTTGATCGGCATGAGTCTTATGGAAAGGATTTACATATCCTGTACCACCAGTAGCCTTAACAATTATAAATTGAGCTTCTGGCACATTTTTAATTTTCAGTGTGCGTTGCCATGATGCAATATCAATACCACTCATACGTGATGAGTTATTCGGGTAAGCTTTTTTCTCAGCTATTATTCTACCGTTTTCAAATTGCTGTTCACATCTAACAGGATCACAATATACAGTAGAAATTGGGTAACCTTGTTTAGAGTTTTCCCAGCCTGCTTTAATCCAAAGCTTTGTGACTGGTCCATCTATCTGAATTGGCACTATACCGTTTTTAGGAGTTATGTATATAGCTGTTTGAGTTCCATTATTTTTTTCTAATGTAGCTACACACCCACCATTTTTTAAACCACAACGCAAATTACTAACTATTTTTGAACCATAAATACCTTTATTAGCATTGTAATACCTAGTAAAAGCAGCTTGTTTGTCCGTAATATAAGTATTTTCATCTTGAATGTAGCCATTTTCAAAATACTGCTTATTGTTGGACTCATAAGTTGGATATCCTAATGGTGATTCTTCCCAACCTTGTTTAGCCCAAACTTTCGTATAAGGCTTATCAAGTTTTATTTCACCAATTTTTCCTGCATAGGAATATACTGCAACTTTTTCATTTTGGTTAGACATAAAAGTCTGAACACAACCATTATTACTCAAACCACATTTAATATTGTTTGTAGGATAGATAAGTCTGCTACTATTTCGCAAGTAATGTTTAGTTATTGGATTCGACTTAGGATTTTCTATTACATCATTTCCATTATAGAAAGCAATCAAATGCTCGAATTCTTGCATTTTCTTATTGGAAATAATTGTTCTTTCTATATTTACAGGATATCCATATTTTCCGTTTTCCCAACCAGATTTAATAAATTCCTTTGCAATAGGAGTTTCTAAATTAATATATGCAGGTGGAGTTACTGAACTGACATAAACAGCTATTGACTGATTATTTTTACTGAAAGTCTGAACACAACCATTATCTTTCAAGCCACAACGCACATTATTTACAGCGCGTCCTATATGAGCAGCGTTTTCTCTAATATAGTTTTTCAAAACACCCTCAAATGACAGTCTTTCAGATACCTTTCCAAACTCATATAAAAGTGTACCTTTTTCAAATGATTGTTTAAAACCGATCTCTGTTCGAACAATATCAGAGATTGGATAACCTAAAGAAGAGTTTTCCCAGCCTTTATTTATCCAATATTTAGTAATAGGATGATTCAAATCTAAATGATAAATACCATTTTTTGATGAGTAAACAGCATACAAGTTATTGTACTTAGCGAAAGTCTGAACACAACCACCATCTTTCAAACCACATTTTTCATTAGACACAGGATGTCCAATAAGTTCGGAGTGATTCAAATAATAGTTAGTTATAGGGCGATTATTATAAGCAATAGCAGAGCCGTTACCTTTTACAGAAAGAGTTCCGTTTTCAAAACGCTGAACTGAATGGTTTCTATCTACTTTTTCTTCAGAAGCTATCGGATAGCCTAGCCTTGAGTTCTCCCAACCGCTATTAATCCAAATTTTAGCTAATGAGCTGTCTAGATTAACGTGTGTAGCAACCTTAGTTACAGGAGAGTAATAAACAGCATTAGTCAATACACCATCACTGAAAGTCTGAACACAACCGCCATCTTTCAAACCACATTTTTCATTAGACACAGGATGTCCAATACCTACATAGTTTCGCAAGTAATAATTTGCTATAGGATTCCCATTATATGTAACAAACGCTCCGTTACGATATGAAATAGTTCCATTTTCAAAACGCTGAATCCAGTGATTATTACTAATTTTTTCCTCAGGAGTAACCGGATAACCTAGCCTTGAGTTCTCCCAACCACTATTAATCCAGAAATTAGCAATACCACCATTTATATTAATATGTGTGACAGTATTAGTTCTAGGAGAATAATAAACAGCAAAAGTGGTTCGACCGTTACTAAAACTTTGAACAGAGCCGTTATCTTTCAAGTTACTTTTAACAGGAGATATTGCTCTACCCAATTCAGGGTGCATTCTATGGTACTGCTCGATCTTATCGCTTTCCAACTTCAACTGAGAATTAGCTGTAAAATCTAATTCTTCCCTCTGTGGATTTTCTTTTACTTTTTCAGCATTTTCCTCATCTTTATTTTCTACTTGTTTTTCCTGTGTATTTTGAACCTTTGTATTAGATTCTTCGGATACATTTGTATTTATTTCTTCAGCATACCCGCTAACAACAGTAGTAGAAAATAAAGTAACTGCTATACCTATAGTAACTATATTCCTTAAAATGTTCTTACCTTTTATTACCTTCATTATCCTTCTTCCTAGTTAATCCACATTAGCGCAAAGCAATATCTTGCATCCGATTAACAGCGATGGCTACTTATATAGACATCAAAATAATTTTATTCTTTTATATCATTACCACTTTATTTTAAAAATCAACCATATTTATTATTAATGGTATTTATTTTAATCAATAGATATCAAAATTTTATACTTTTCTGGCAAAAATAAGACTAAGTTTTAAGAGTTCAAAAGTAGTAAAAAAACATACTATAGATACAATATCATAGAATAACAACAACATATTAAGGATAGTTATATTCACACTATTTACTTAAGTTTTTCTTACATGACGTATTTAGAATTTTAAAAATGTGGTAAAGTTCTAATATGAAGTTAGACCCACGCAGATTAGCAACGTTGCTAGAAGTACAAAGAGATGGCGGTATAGTATCCGCTGCTAAAACGTTAAACATTAGTCCTTCTGCTGTTTCTCAACAAATTAACAAATTAGAAACAGAAATTGGCACAATATTAATAAATCGCACTCCTACTGGGGCAACTTTAACTCCTGCGGGAAAATTACTTGCAGAATCTGCTGAACGTGTAGAAGCTGAACTTGCCGAAACATACAAAAACTTACTACAGCTAGACGGAGAAATAACAGGTACAGTAATAATAGGTGCAGCTCCTACTCCGATACAAGCAATTCTTATTCCTTTAGTAAAAGATATTGAACTTTCCTTACCAGGAGTTGAAATAGTTATACAAGAAGTAACTGAACAACAAGGGCGCTCACTTTTGCGCTCTGGAGGAATTGACTTGTTAATTATGGAGCGCGATATTACTGACGGTAGCGTAAAATCTGCTCCACGAGGAATGAGAGATATACCTTTCTTCGATGAACCATGGTTAATCGTATTGCCAGAACATGAGCCAATACCAAATTCTTTGGCTGATATGTCAAGTAGAACTTGGCTAGATATAGAACCATCTACAGCAGCATCTGAAGCTATGGAACGTATTTCAGCAACTATTGAAGAAATACACAAAGTAAATCACCGTTTCTTAGACTTTGCTGTAGGAATACAAATGGTAGCTAGCGGTTTAGGATGTACAGTTTTACCTCAACTAGCTTTACAAGGGAACATTCCTGAGAATGTAAATATTGTTTCACTTCCGGGACTAGGATTTAGACAGTTAGTCATACGACACAGATCAAACGTAGATCCAACTCCAGCAGTTCAAGCAATAATAGACGAAATAACTTTCAAAGCAGCTTCTATTAAAAACCAGTTATAATTCTTGGTTTTACTGGAAATACCTTCTGCTAATAAAAAGTCTAAACAACATTTTGATATTTATTTAGAAAATATTAAATATTTAGAAAATGTGGATCAAGTTATTCTTTACACAAAAATGGTATTCATACTTTGTTATAGTTTGCACACAATTAATAAGTGTAAAGTAAAATAAATCTAATAAGACTACTAGTCTTACATTAGTGGTAAAAGCAGTAAAATAGCGTTCTTTCATATTTATAAGAATTACCCCCACTCGCAATATAAATACGTTTGCAGTACTTTAACTACTACCCAAAAGTACCTCTATAAGTCAAAGTATCTTCTAATATCTTTTAAAAGCCGAATGAGTGTAGAAAAAGTATTATTTTCCTACACTCACAGCCAGTATAAACGAATAATAAGAAAATAAGAGTAAGTGAGTAGGTAATAAGATTTTTATTGAGCTTGTTCTTTACAAGCTTGATAGCTACAACTAAAGCTATTCTTTGTTGAGTAATTCACCTTCAGAATATCTGTACCCTTTAGTCATTTAGCTTATCTTTGCAATTTTCGCAGTATCCCCAATAAATTACTTCTGCTTCATCAATGATGCAATCAGAATCCATTATTGGGTCAATACAAGGTTTTTTACCTTTTGCACATTTTACGTTTAGAAGCACGCTACATGAACGGCATACGAAATGATGATGATTATCTCCATTGTTTATTTCGTAAACTGCACGTATACCTCTAGGCTCTACACGACGTAAAAGTTCCGAAGCTGTCAAAGAATTCAAAGTATCATAAACAGCTTGAGTAGAAACTGTACCCAAACGATTCATCACTTCATCTTTGATAAATTCAGCATCAGAATGTGGAAATTCCTCCAAAACACCCAAGATAGCTATCCTGGGCGAGGTAACACGCATTCCTGCTTGTCTCAGCAAAGAAGAATAATCCATATTTGATCCCATTAGACACTCACCTTACAATCACAACTAATATAATCACTTCAATTTGAAATAATTAATATTTGTTATCTCCCTATTAATAAGTACGACCAAAACAAGTTGTAAGTCGCGAACTTATATTATCTATATCCTACCTGTTACTAAAAAAATAAACAACAGGGCAATTCATGAAATACCGAAACGTAAAAATATGACATTATATATATTCAGAATAGAGTATCATTATGTCATGAATAAAATAGAAATTTTTAAAATAAAAGGAATAATACGTTTGGGACAATTCCTCAAACTTACAAATATGGCAGAAAATGGCATAGATGCCAAGGAATTAATACAAGATGGTTTTGTAAGCGTGAATGGAGTAGAAACAACACAAAGAGGTCTTCAACTAAAAGATGGAGATGTCGTTTGCGTAAATGTTTACAATCAAACTTTATGTGCAAAAGTTGAACAAATAAGTGACTAAAATCATATTTGTATACAGCTATACCCAAATATTTGTTTCAAATCTGCAATCAAACTAGATGAGCTATTAACACTATATTCCTTGCCTAGCGCTAATATAACTTCATTATCTTGTGTTCGCACTCGTAACTTCACAGGTGTGTCACCAGGATAATGCGAAAGTGTTTCTTTCAAAGCTAGAATATTTTCTTGTGTACATAAAGATTCTGATACATTTACATAAAAAGGTAAGTCACTAATCTGTGTGTTCGCATCTAGCAGAGTCATCTCAGTAGCATAAATAGAAAAAGAATCATCTTCATTTTTCTTTAGACGCCCAGTAACTGATATAAGTATGTTTTCTTCCAATATAGTAGAAACTGTCTGATAGGTTTGAGGGAAAAACAGCACATTTATAGAAGCAACTAAATCTTCTAAAGTTACAATCGTCCACAAATTACCCTGTTTTGTAGTCTTTTTTTGCATAGAAGTAACTAAACCGCAAACTTTAACGATCATGTTATCTCTATATTTATCTGAGTCTTCTAAGAAATCAATTAAAGAAACATCACGGTTAGCGTTCAAAAGCGGTTCCAATCCATTCAAAGGATGATCTGAAACATAAAGCCCTAGCATATGTCTTTCGTAGTCTAGTTTTTCCTTTTTAGACCATTCCGGTATATCTGGTATGGATAACCCTAAACTGGAGTCAGAAACATCAAAAGCAGCAAATAAATCAAACTGCCCAACTGCTTCATTCTTTTTAAGCACTAATGCAGCATCTACTGCCTCTTCAAAAATTGCATATAAAGCACGACGTGTATAACCAAGTGAATCAAAAGCCCCAGCTTTAATGAGTGATTCAACACTTCGCTTAGAACACGCACTACCTGGACATTTAGACAAGAAATCTTCAAAAGAGGTAAAGCCTTCTTCTGCTTCACGAGTAGCAATGATGTCTTTCACAATTCCTTCGCCCACATTACGTATAGCACCAAGACCAAAACGAATGTCTTCACCTACAGGTGTAAACGATGCTTGAGAGTAATTGACATCAGGAGGTAAAACAGTAATCCCCATACGGCGACATTCACCCAAATAAGTAGCTAACTTATCCTTATTATCCTTTTGAGATGTAAGCAAAGCTGCCATATATTCCACAGGGTAATTAGCTTTCAGATAAGCTGTCCAATAAGATACTAAAGCATAAGCAGCTGAATGCGCCTTATTGAACGCATAGTCAGAGAACGGCAATAATATTTCCCACAAAGTCGTAACTGCTGCTTCACTATATCCTCTATCAAGCATACCTTGTAAGAAAGTACTGTACTGTTTATCTAGCTCAGCTTTCTTTTTCTTACCCATAGCTCTACGCAGCAAATCTGCTTGACCTAGAGAGTAACCCGCTAGTTTCTGAGCAATCGCCATAACTTGTTCTTGATAGACGATCAAACCATAAGTTCCACCCAGAATATCTTTAAGAGGTTCTTCAAGCTCAGGATGAATAGGAGTTATTTTCTGTAATCCATTCTTACGCAAAGCATAATTCGTGTGTGAGTCAGCACCCATAGGTCCTGGACGGTATAAAGCACCCACAGCTGAAATATCTTCGAAATTATCTGGACGCATCAAACGTAACAAAGAACGCATACCAGCACCTTCTAGCTGGAATACCCCCAAAGTATCCCCTTGCGATAACAAATTGAAGGTTTTATCATCATGCAAAGAAATATTATCTAAATCAACAGTATCCTTATTGTTATGAACGATATTTTCCAAAGCATCAGATATGACAGTCAAGTTACGCAAACCCAAAAAATCCATCTTCAGCAGACCGAGTTTTTCACAAGTAGGATAGTCAAACTGCGTGATTATAGCACCATCTTGTAGACGCTTCATCAAAGGAATAATGTCAACCAAAGGTTTGGAACTCATGATTACGGCGCAAGCATGTACACCCCACTGCCTAGTAAGTCCCTCTATACCTTTAGATAAGTCAAAAATTTTCTTAGCATCTTGATCATTATCGACAAGTTTCCTGAATTCTTCAGCTTCCTTATATCGTTTATGCTCAGAGTTATATATTTCAGATACAGGTATATCTTTACCCATAACTGCTGGTGGCATAGCTTTTGTAAGCTTTTCACCCATAATGTAAGGATAACCAAGAACTCTAGCAGAGTCTTTCAAAGCCTGTTTTGCTTTTATCTTGCCATAAGTAATAACCTGAGCAACACGGTCATCACCATATTTATTCGTCACATACTCTATGACTTCCCCACGACGACGTTCGTCAAAATCAACGTCAAAGTCAGGCATAGACACACGCTCAGGATTTAGGAAACGCTCGAAAATCAAACCGTGTTGCAAAGGATTCAGCTCAGTAATGCGTAGAGCATAAGCAACCATCGACCCAGCACCAGAACCACGTCCCGGACCAACTCGTATCCCTTTAGACTTTGCCCAGTTAATAAAGTCAGCAACGACCAAAAAATACCCTGGAAAGCCCATTTTTGTTATAACTGAAACTTCGTAGTCAGTTTGACGACGAACTTGTTCACTTATTCCGTTAGGGAAACGAGCATGTAATCCTTTTTCTACCTCTTTAACGAACCAAGAATGTTCATCTTCGCCAGGCGGCACTGGGAAACGAGGCATAAAGTTAGCACCCTCGTCAGCAGTATAAAAAGAAACATTACATTGCTCTGCAACAAGCAAAGTATTATCACAAGCTTCAGGGAAATCACGCCAAATATGACGCATTTCTTCAGCAGGCTTCAGATAGTAGTCAATACCATCAAATTTAAAACGATTAGGGTCAGAAAGAATAGAACCAGAGTTTATACATAAAAGTGCGTCTTGGAAAGAATAATCTTCCTTTTTAACGTAGTGCGAGTCATTAGTAGCAATTAAAGGAGCGTTAATCTTTTGAGACAAGTCAATTAGGCTCGGAATTACTCTTTTTTCAATATCAATACCGTGGTTCATTACTTCCACGTAGAAGTAGTCTTTACCGAACATATCTTGAAGTTCCCCAGCAACTTCAAGTGCTTTGTCAAATTGTCCCAATCTGATACGTGTTTGTATTTCTCCCGACGGACATCCAGTAGAACCAATTAATCCTTTTGAATAGGTTTGTAGTAATTCCCTATCCATACGAGGCCATTTACCAAATTGTCCTTCCAAAGAGGCGTACGAAGCTAGACGGAAAAGATTGTGCATACCCTCATTATTTCGAGCTAATAAGGTCATATGCGTATAAGCTCCACGAGCTGAAACGTCATCTCCAGCTTTTTGCTGTTCTGGGCTGCCCCATAGCTGTCTTTCAGTATCAAAACGAGAAGTACCAGGGGTCAAATAAGCTTCTATACCAATTATTGGCTTAATATCACGTTTTTTACACTCTGAATAAAGTTCATAAGCACCAAATACATAACCGTGGTCAGTGATTGCAACTGCTTTTTGTCCTAGGCGATCAACTTCTGAAACTAACGCACTAATTTTAGCAGCGCCATCAAGCATAGAATAGTCAGTATGAACGTGAAGATGTGTAAAATTATTTGAAGCCATGTAAAAATATTAGTTTCCAATCAATATAATAGCAAGGGCGTTTTAGCTATAAAGTTGAACTAATAAACACAATAGAAACTTTTCACGTAAGCAAGGAGTATTCCTCCCACACATTTACCTGAGAAAATACACTTTCAACCAATATAACAATTTGATATAAGCTGTAGCTTTCGTTTATGTTTGTCTAAAGCTATCTAATACGTTTTGTAAGTCTTGTGGATATTCACAAGTAAAATGTAGCTTTTCATTAGTTCTAGGATGCTCAAAACTTAACTCTTTAGCATGTAACCATTGACGCACAAGCCCAAGTTTTTGAACCAGAGCAGTATCAGCACCATAAGTAGGATCACCAACGCAAGGGTGACCAATAGCTTGCATATGTACCCTAATCTGATGTGTGCGCCCAGTCTGTAAGTTAATCTTAAGCAAAGAAGCATTGCTCATCATTTCAAGTAAATCATAGTGCGTTATAGCTTCTTTACCATTAGACATAACTGCCATTTTCCACTCACGACCTGGATGTCTGCCAATAGGTGCGTCAATGGTCGCACTATGAGGCTCAATCTGCCCTTGAACTAAAGCATGATATATTTTCTTAACTTTGCGATCTTTAAAAGCCCATTTCATTTTCGTATAAGCAAGCTCTGACTTAGCAACAACCATCAGCCCAGATGTACCAGCATCAAGACGATGTACAATCCCCTTACGTTCTACAGGACCAGAAGTAGAAATACGATACCCACTAGAAGCCAAAGCACCTATAACGGTCGGCCCATCCCAACCAACTCCTGTATGAGCAGCTACCCCTGCAGGCTTATTCACAACGACAATATCTTCATCGTCATAAACAATATCCATGCCCTCAACTGGAGTTATCTCAGTTTCATAAGGTTTTTCTTCCTCAATTTCAACTTCCAATATGACGCCAGCTTTTAATTTTTGAGAAGTCTTTAAAACTGGTTGAAAATTAGCACTAACCTTGCCATCTTCAATCATATTTGCTGAAACCGAACGTGAAAATCCAAATAGCCTAGATACAGCGACATCTACACGCTCATTATCTAGCCCATCTGGCAAAGGAAGAATTTTAGTAGCCACTTATACCTTTCAAATATAACGAATATCAAACATTAATTAAACATAATATTTTATAGCTCTTCAAGTTCTATTATTTCATCAAGCATTAATTGTATTACAACGATTTGCTAAAACGAGTTAGGTTAGTAGCTCAATTCAGCTACTTCTCTTGTACAAGATTATCGTTCTCAGAGCTATCAGTATCACTTTGAGAATAGATACATTCTATATCAAAAATTTCTAGCAGTATTAAACCAATAATAGATACTACAATGAAAATATCAGCAACGTTACCTACAAACCAATTACCATATCCAATAAAGTCAACTACACTACCTTGACCGTAATATGGAGCTCTAAATAACCTGTCAAACAAATTCCCAAGTAATCCACCAAATAGCATTCCCAACGTCAACGCCCAAAGCGAAGAATTTATTTTAGGCGCAACATAAGATATGAATAGAGTGAAAACTATAGCAACAACAGTAAATACCCAAGCATTACCAGACAATATTGAAAAAGCAGCACCATCATTATAGGTGAGTTTCAAATACAAAAAGTTACCTAAAAGAGGTACTTTACTTGTAGATAAATTAGATTCAGCTAAATATTTCGTCAAATAGTCTAAAGCAAAACTTATAATCGCAATAATGTAAAATAAGGCAACAACTTTTTTATTAATTTTAATTTTACCTTTATTCAACATAATAGTTGCAACTTGATACACAATAAGTACCAATAAGCCTGATAATATCCAAGTTATCAATTTGCTCTCCATTCACCATTGAATATAAATATCCACTCCACTATATATTTATACTACCATCAATACACGTATCACAAACTAGTATTTATATAGTATATTGTAAGTATCTTAGTAAAATGCTTGTCTAAAGCATTCAAAAACATAAAGAAATAACTACTGATAAATAACTTCTTATACCTTATTTTGAGACTTATTTACTTTCGGCAATAAAATAATTTATACCTACCCACTATTTCATTTACTATCTACACTGCCTATTTTAATAATCGGGATATAAATCTAAAAATACTTATAAATACATGGACACAAGATAAAGTTAAAATTTATTCATCAAAAACAATATAGTATTTCCATAATCAAATACAGATAACATCAAATATATTGTGTGAAGATTTTAAATAAATAACAAATAATATTTTAAGGTAGTGAACATAAAATAAAAGAGGACAACAAGTAGATACTTGCGTCCTCTTTCACAAAAAACAAACTACATTTCGATTGGAGAGTTCAAGTCCTTCAACAAACCTTCCAAATGACCACGCATTTGTGTACGGTAATCAGATTCGAACTTTTCAAGACGTGAAATTGTCTTTTCTACTTCAGCACGATCAGCTGACAACTTCTCCATTGTCTGTGCTGATGCGCTCTCAGCGTCCTTAATAATCTTTGTTGCTGATTCACGAGCATCGCCCACAATGCGGTCAGCTTCTTGACGAGCATTATTTACGTACTCATCATGTACCTTCTGAGCTAGTACTAGAACGCTTGTTGCTGCAGCTGGCTCTTCGTTTGAAACAACAGGTACCTGTGGCTGTGCAGGAGCTTCTTCTACTTCTTCAGCTTCTGTTTCTTCTTCAACAGGTGCTTGTGCTTGTGGTGCAGCTCCATTGCTCAACTCTTCAATCTTTGCAAGCAATTCTTCTTTTTCATCTTGAAGTCTACCAAGTGTTTCTACGATTTCATCTAGAAAATCGTCAACTTCATCCTGATCGTATCCTTCACGGAACTTAGTAATACTAAAGCGCTTATTCAACACATCATCAGTGCTAAGCAATGCCATACTAGTCACCTCAATTATTTCTATACCTACATTAACTTCCGCAGGACACGGAAATCTAATCTAATTATATACCTAAAATCTTCAATAGCATATTTAATTTTTTGAGCTAGAAAGAAACACCATATCTCCAGCTAGCGTACAAACCTACTAAATATATAACAAAGCTATCCAATAGCATTACCATGAAAAACAAAATAACAGTGGAAAGAGACAACCTAATCTCACCAATTTCAATTGGCTTAACTACTTTATCAATTTTACCAGTTATTGGTATAACAAACTTATCTAAAAACGACTTCACTTTATACACTTTTAGACGTGTTTCGTATTTCATTGGTATCAAATCAACCCAGCTTAAAATTACAGTTGCTAAAAGTAAAAACATATACGCTTGCAATATTTTACGTAATATATAAAAGAAATAAAACATTATTACATATCCTCGTCTTCACTCCTAGATATCTCAATATAAGCTGGAGATAGTAAGAAGACTCTATTAGTTATACGTTCGATACTACCACGCAAACCAAAAATTAAACCTGAAGAAAAATCTACCATTCGTTTAGCATCAGCATCATTCATGTGGGATAAATTCATTATCACAGGAACATTTTCACGAAATGCTTCTCCCACTTTCCTAGCATCAGCATAATTATTTGGATGTATAGTCACTATACGAGAGATATCTCCAACTTCAGACTCTGGCATTTCATATACTTCAGACATTCTATCTTCATCGTATGAATCAATGAAATCCATATCAAATTCATCATCTTGTCTAACTTCATCATTAGACCCAAAAAAGCCTTTAAACACCATCGCTACTCCTCATTATTCATAGGTAAAACAAAGCCTATTTGACGTCCGCATACTTTAGAACGACGATATGAGTAAAACCTATCATCTTCAAAAGTACATACATCGACAGTTTCAATATTTACTATATTATTTCTTGACAGCTGATCTAAAACTGCATTGTACACGTTGATTGCGTCAGTTTTTTGAGGGGTCAACCAAGCAGAATTTGGTTCAACACTAACACAATCAACGTAAACTTTTTCATCAACTTCATAGCAGTTTCCGCAGATAGAAGGTCCTATTGCAGCATACAGCTCTTCAGATTTTATTCCCATTTCAAACAGCTTATTCAAAGTCTTAGGTAAAATCTGATTGACCATTCCTTGTCTACCAACATGAACAGCTGCACTAATGTCGCCTTTGCGATTAGATAAAAGCACAGGTACGCAGTCAGCTACCATTACAGTTGGTACTAACACTCTTTCGGACATTCTATTTTTATGTATGACAACAATGCTATCGGCATTACATAAAGAATATTCATCTTCACATATTTGAACAATATCAGTGTGAGTTTGGTCCATGAAAGCAAATTCTACTTCGAAAAAGTCAGCAACTTGCCTACGGTTTAACTCTACCTTTTCACTATCGTCACCCACATGCTTTCCAAGGTTCAAACCTCCATCGTCTTTACCAGCGTAAGATCCCAGAGAAACTCCCCCAAGATTAGTGGTAAAAACAGCTTTAGAATTAGGCCCTAAAGGAGCATATAGAAACTGCATATTACTCATAATTACCTATTAGCGTAGGAAATCAGGAATATCCAAGTCAGCAGACTGTGACTCTTCTTCAAAAGAAGGAACTTCTAGTGAAGGGTGCTGATATGGATTTTCACCAGTAGTGTAAGATGAAACACCCTCAGCATACTTTGAAGAAGGTACTGCTTCTTCAGTGTATTCTGGTGTGCTAGTACGTAAAGGACGAGCAACGTAAGTCTGCTCAACTACATCTAGAGGAACTGGAATTGGTTCTTCCTTAGGCTCTTCAACTGTGCGGTCAGCTTCAGGAATCTGTCGCTTAGGCACTGCGATAGCTGGAGCTTGAGTTGGAATAGCTAGCTTTGTTTTCTGTTCTGCTGTAGGGTCAACGTCTTTAAATCCAGCAGCAATAATGGTTACAGTTACTTCATCGCCAAAACGGTCATCAATATCATGTCCGTAAATAATGTTGGCGTCAGCTGCTGCTTCGTTCTTTACCATCTTTACAGCATTTTCAGTTTCTTTAATACCTAAATCTGTACCAGATTGAATGTTAATTAGTACACCCATTGCCCCTGTTATTGAGCGCTCCAGAATAGGGGACGACATAGCTAATTCAGTAGCACGTGTTGTACGGTTTTCACCAGCTGCTGACCCAATACCCATAATTGCTGTGCCTGAGTTAGATAAAATGCTTCTAACATCAGCAAAGTCTAAGTTAATAACACCAGTGTTCTTAATCAAGTCAGTTATACCTTGAACACCCGCACGCAAAATACCGTCAGCACATTTGAAAGCTTCAACAACAGACATGTCGTCTTGATCCATTTGTAATAAGCGTTCGTTAGGAATGACAATCAAAGAGTCAACTTCCTTCATCAAGTTTTCGATACCTTGCTGAGCTTGTTCTGCACGACGCTTACCTTCAAAGTTGAATGGACGAGTTACAACACCAACTGTCAAAGCACCAGATTCTTTTGCCACTTTAGCTACTATTGGAGCAGCACCTGTACCTGTACCGCCACCTTCACCAACAGTGATGAAAATCATGTCTGCACCCTGCAAAGCGTCCTGAATGTACTTTACGTCCTCTTCAGCGGCCTTGCGACCAACTGCTGGATCTGCACCAGCACCTAGTCCACGTGTGCTTTTTTGTCCAATGTCAATCTTTGCGTCAGCATTAGAAATTGTCAAAGCTTTAGTATCGGTGTTAATTGCTACAAATTCAACACCTTTAACTCCATCTTCAACCATTCTATTGATAGCGTTTGTTCCACCGCCACCAACACCAACTACCTTGATAACAGCATCAGCAGGTGGAGCAAAAGGTTCTTCTTCGTATCCCCCAAGAAGATTATCTCCATAATTGCTATCTGAGTATGTCACTTTCCCCTCCTTATACCTTTAACTTTCAAGTTAAACTCAAAGGTTAAAGTTCTGCAGTATTTAAGTCCCAAAGAATATAGAGTTACAAGCGTGTATTTTCAAGTTGATTCACTGCGTGTCATTTAAGTTTTTAAAAATAAATTTTAAAAGTAAATACAAACATAAAAGTCAAGGAAAACTAAGAAAAACTCACAAAATAGTAACTGGCTTTGAAGGAGTTGAAACATCAATTATTTTAGCTTGTTTTCCACGTAAAATTTCTAAAACTTTAGCTTTCAACTTATTATCAGAATTAGATCCCCAAATAACCTTAATTCCGCCTTGTAGTTCGAACTCAACATTGTCCTTATCAGATGCCTTAGCCTGCACCACGACAGCCCTTTCTTTAGCAGGCACAGCTCCTAGAACATTCAAAACGGCATTTAAAGACTCTTTAGTTTTTTTGTTATTCAAAGGAATATCAACCAGCGGGATACCCTCTTGAGGCTTATCTAAAGTTTCTAGCTGTCTGCCTGTAGGGTCAAGCAGTACAAAAGAATTCCCATTCTTTGCCACAGCCACGCCCTCACGTTCCACTAAACTGACAGCTAAACCATTAGGCCACTGTTTAGACACTTTCGCTTTTTTTACCCAAACAAACTTGCGCTCAATTTCAGATTCTAAAGCAGCAGAAGATAAACTAGGCAAAGGAGCATCAACATAGTCATTTAAAGCTGTTCGTAAATCTTTTTCTTGTACGTGTATTGGTTTAGATAGCAGTGCAATCTCAGATTTATCTAGGGAGAATAAACTAGAGCCATACACCAAGTACCCTAAAATACATATACTCAAAGCACCCAAACCCCACAAGCTAAATTTCTTGAGGTTAGTTATACGTAACTTTTTCTTATTATCTACTAAACGATCACGTAAACTATGAGTAACGTTATTAATAGGTTTAGAAATATACTTTATCGAATTAGGAAATGACAAATTAGGCGTAATCTTATCTTTCCTATACTCAACATATTTTTGAAAAGACGTCACTTCTTCAACTGAAGCTTTAGCATTATCTTCTGTCGTATCCTCAGAATTATCTATTAAAATAGTATGACTATCTTCTAAACCGCTAACAGAAGAATTTTTTAAAATTTTAGTATCCGTGATAGGAATATCGAACTTAATATTCTTATCCTCTTGATTTATCTCAGGGAAAAACTCTGATTTGAGAGATTTAACTTTACTACGCCCAAAATCTTTTAATTCCCTTTTAGCATTATCACGTTTATAATCAGAATTTGTTTTAAAGATTCTACGCTTACTTTTAGTGTTATCAGAAGTATTTGAACTAAAAGTTTCACCTAGAGAGTCTATATTTTCCATATGTGGATGGTAGGTGAAGTTTTCATAAAAAGTTTTAAATGAAAAGCCAGATAAACGAGAATAAAACCTATCAGCATTTTCCCTAGAATTTACTTTTGAGACATTAGTTTTAAGAGCATTTTTCTCGCGAGAAGATTTTGATATTTTATCAGCTCTAACGCGTTCTTTTTTCGGCGTATTTGAGGAAAACTTTTTAGATACCTTGCTAAATTTATCTTTTATACTCGGTTTATCACTAGTAAAACTCTCAGTAGATTTACCTTTTAAATTTGTGGAATCTATATTGCCAGCATTACTTCTAGACGTATTACTTACATACCTATTTTTACTATTTACCCTATCTGAATTTTTGCGCACAGAATTATCAGAAACGTTATCTGTACTCTTCCTCCTAAAACTACTACTAGTAACTTTAGGAGTATTATTTTGTCCATCTTTTGGCAACTTAGGTTGTTTCAAAATAGTTCACCCTGCAAAAATTCGATAATAGTATCACCTAGGTAAGTAATATCACCAGCACCTACAGTAACAATAATATCACTTTCACAAACCCAATTAGATACAAAAAAAGCAGCCTCTTGTTTGTCAGGAATATAATGTCCTATTTCACTGTCCATATAGTTAGTGATTATAGAAGAATCAATACCCTCAACAGGTTCTTCTCTGGCAGCAAAAATATCTACAACAATGGCTAAATCAGCCAAAGATAAACTTTTAGCGAAATCTTGAGCAAAATTTATTGTACGTGAATACAAATGTGGCTGAAAAATTACAGCTACTCTACCTTCTCCAGCATAAATACGCGCTTGTTTCAAAGCGGCAAGTACTTCTGTAGGATGGTGAGCATAGTCATCAAAAATACGAACGCCCGCACACTCTCCACGCAGTTCAAAACGCCTACCAGTACCAGAAAAACCTTTCAACCCAAAAGCAACTTTTTCTAAATCTAGCCCTAAGTCAAAACAAGCAGCAAAAACACCTGCAGCGTTCAAAATATTATGTGCACCACTAACTTGTAATTCAATATGCTGTTTTAATTTTTCACCTTTATGCTCCAATTCAAAAACAGCTTTAGCACCATTAGAATTTAACTCTTCCTCAGTTATCCTAACCCTGGCGTATTCACCCTCAACTACACTAGTTGACTTACCATAGGTTATGACTCTTAGCTTATTAGACATAGTACGAGCTAGTTCTAATGCCCCTTCATCATCTCTACATACAACCAAAGCGCCATTTGGAAGTATTTTATTAGCAAACTCAACAAAAATATCACGAAACTCTTGTTCATTAGCATAATTATCTAAATGATCAGCTTCAACATTGGTGACGATGGATAAACGAGGTGAATAGTTCAAAAACGACTTATCTGATTCATCAGCTTCTGCAACGAAAAAGTCACCTTTCCCTGCATAACCACCTTTTCCTAAGCCTTTAATAGTAGAACCCACGGCATAGGAAGGATCTAGCCCCATAGAATTCAATACAAAAGCAAACATACCTGAAGTAGTAGTTTTGCCGTGTGCTCCAGCAACAGCAATCATTTTCTTAGATCTGGCAACAAAATCCAAAGCCTGAGATCTATGCCAAATTTCTAAACCTTTATCTTTAGCATAAGCATATTCAGGATTAACCTTAGTAATAGCAGTAGATACAACGACTACGCAGTCATTAGGAACATTTGTCTCATCATGTCCAACGAATACTTTAACTCCCTTTTCACGCAAATTTTCCAGAGTTAAAGATTCATTCTTATCACTACCAGAAACAACGTGTCCTTGCTCATTTAGAAGGTGAGCTATGACACTCATTCCTGCTCCACCTATTCCTATCAAATGAAAATTCATCGTTTACCACCTGCTAAACAAATTTCTTCAGCCAAACGCTGTGCAGCATCAATTACTGCATTAGTATTTGATACTCTCATTTTTTCAAGAGACCTGTCACCTTTATAATCAAGTAGTATTTCAACACAATCTTTAACAGCCAAATCATTAAAATGCTTATCTAAAATCATAATTGCAGCTCCTTTTTCAACTGCACCACGAGCATTCAGACTCTGTTCACCGTTACCAATAGGTAAAGGAACATATATTGCTGGTATTCCTAAAGCACTAATTTCAGCAACAGTTGTAGCACCGCAACGACACACTATTAAATCTGCACAAGCATAAGCATAGTGCATATCATTTAAGTACTCAAAAACCTTATATCTATCTTCTAAATCGTGTTCTTTTACAGCTTCTAAAACTTTTTCAGCTTTACCTCGCCCAGCTAAGTGAATAACTTGCACTTCATCAGGGATAAACTTCATACCTTGAGTAAAAGCAGAGTTAATACTCAGAGCCCCCAAGCTTCCCCCTGTTACAAGCATAGTTTTACGATTTTCATCTAAGCCAAAAAATTTAAATGCTTGCATACGTAAAGAAGAATCTTTTTCTAGAGCTTTATGTAAAGTCACTATATCTTCACGAAGAGGCATACCACAAATAAAAGTCTTACCTTTACGAGCCTTTAAGTCAGTTTCAAAAGTAAGTGCTACAGTATTAGCAAATCTAGCTCCAAGCTTGTTAGCCATACCAGCTTTAGCATTCTGTTCATGTATAACAATTGGTATGTTAAGCTTGTGAGCAGCTAAATAAGCTGGCGCGCTAACGTATCCACCAAAGCCACACACAACATCAATTTGTTTTTCACGTATATAAGCACACACTTGATTTACTAAAGCTTTTAGCTTGAAGGGCAATGAAAAAAGCCTCATCGGATTACTACGAGGAAAAACAAGTTTTTCTATAGTTAAAAGTTCAAAGCCATTCTGAGGAACTAGCGTAGTTTCAATGCCAGTTTCAGTACCTAAAACAAATACTTGAATACCTTTATCTCGTAATACTTTCGCAGTTGATAGCAGTGGGTTTACGTGTCCTGCTGTACCTGCACCAGCTAGTAAAACTCGCATTATTTGTCATCCCTTATAATTCTAGGTTTATTTGGACGCTTAAAATCACTCTTTAGCTTAGCACTATTTACTTTCTTAGATTGGTAAACAGGTATAGCTTTACCCTTTTTGACAAACTTTCTGTCTTTTTTAGCTAAACCAGCTTGCTCCTGAGCCGCTCGAACACAAAAGCCTAAAGCCGCAATAGCACTCATAAGAGAAGAACCACCTGAAGAAATAAGTGGCAAAGGTACCCCTAGAACAGGAGCAAAACCAATCACAACTAGAATATTTACGATTGCTTGAACAGTTATCCAACTAGCTATACCAGCAACAGCTAACTTCACATACGGATCTTTATGAGAAAACATCAAAGCAAATAGTCCGTAAGCAAGCATTATAAATAGGGCTAAGATAAGCAAAGTTCCAAGTAATCCAAATTCTTCACCTATAACAGCATAAATAAAGTCAGTCTTAGCAGCTGGCAAATATCCCCATTTTTCGCGGCTAGCACCAGCACCTAAACCTGTAAGTCCGCCTGATGCAAGCCCCCATAAACTTTGTAAACTTTGAGAATCTCGTTCAGAGACAGTTGCATCTCCAAAAATAAAGGCAAGCACACGAGTACGCCTAGATGTACTAGTAATAACAGCAAATACAGCACCGAGAACCCCCAGCAAAGTAATATACGATAAGTACCTCGTACGAACACCTGCAACAATCATCATGATGAACACAAAAACTGCAATAATCATGAAGGTACCCATGTCACGACCAACCATAACAAAGGCACCACCTAAAATTGCTGGGGAATAGTTTATAAACATTTTAACAAAAAACTGTAAAGTATTTTCCCAGCCAGAACGAAGTATTTCCTCTAGCTCAACGCTTTCAAAGGAACTATCGCTAAATTGCAAAGCTAAAAATAAAATAATAGCAAATTTCAAGAATTCAGAGGGCTGAAAGGTAAAACCCAAGACTGTAATCCAGTTAGTGTTACCAGAGATAGCTGTTCCTACAAAGACAGTAAAAACCTGCAGAATCACGAAGAGCCAAACAATGTATTTAGATAGCTGCTTATAAAACTCTATACTAAACATTTTAGCTACGTAATAGACAAACATAGCTGCTAGGAAAAATATTCCCGGTTTAATAAAAACACTTAGCACGCCACTACCAGCTCCGACCGATAGAACAGAAGTAGCTGATATAACAGAAATAGTGCCTATGCTAACTAGGATAATAGTTGGGATAGAAATCAAAAAACCACTGTTGTAGCTGGGAGATACGGCTTCAAAGTTAGTTAATTTCTGAACAAAAGCACGTAGAAAATTCCTAAACTTACGCTTTGAAATCGTTTTCTTCTCACCAGATTTACTTTTTTTATTTTTCCTTTTATAAGCCTTCTTATCATCAGCATTGCTAGAAGTCGAAAAACCAGAATTTACTTTCTTTGAAGGAGACATACAATCATCCTTTCAGGGATTTTACAGCTTCAACAAATAACTCACCTCTATGCTTATAAGAATCAAATTGATCTATAGAAGCACAACCCGGTGAAAGCAGAATAGTGTCGCCAGCATTAGCAAATCCTCTAGCGAGTTTTACAGCATCTAGCATATATTCATATATGTCATCGTTATGTTCTACGATTACAGCATTAGTGTTGATACCGCTTTCGCTGATACCTCTCAAAACATCGAAATGGTCAGCCCCCAGTATTACTAATCCTTTAATTTTACTACCAACATTAGTAAATACTGGAATTAAATCAGCACCTTTTGCGTCACCACCACATAACAACACAACTTTCCCATCGTCCAGCATGCTTAAAGCAGCTTCCATAGCATGAGGATTAGTTGCCTTTGAATCATCTATAAAAGTAATTTCATCAATAGTATCTACAAAAGCAAATCGGTGATTATCTATTTCAAAGTTCTTAAGTCCTTTAGAAACAAAAGAAGAATCAACGTTTATGCTACGAGCCAAAGCGCTGGCAAACATAGCGTCCTGCAATATAGTTTCAGGTATTTTCTCAGCATTAGGAGATAGGTGTTTCAAATCATCAAAACTAGCCAAAACTTGGCCATGTGTATGACGGTTAGTTATAAAAGCTCTGTCAACGATTAAATCTTCAACTACACCAATTTGGCTGACACTAGGAGCAGACATAGTTATGCCAACAGCTCTACACCCATCAATAACATCAGCTTCTTCAACCATTTTCATTGTCAAGCTATCTTCGCAATTATATATACAAGCAACTTGAGCATTATGAAAAACACGAGCCTTATCATCAACATAATTTTCAAAACTACCATGCCAATCAATGTGATCTTCATGCACATTCAAACAACAGGCAGCAACAGGTGAAATACTTAAAGACGAATGCAAATTGAATGAAGATAACTCAACAGCTAAAACTTCGTACTTTTTTTCATGTATAACGCTAATAAGAGGTGTGCCGATATTGCCAGCACTACAAGCTTTAATACCAGCAGCTTTCAATATGCTCGTAAGCATTCCAGTAGTCGTAGTTTTACCATTTGTACCAGTTATACAAAGCCAAGTAGGAGCTAATTGTCCATTGCTTTGCAACTCTAAGCCATATCTCCAAGCAAGTTCAACATCAGAAAAGACTTCTTTCCCAGATGAATGTAGATATTGCCAAATCACTCCAGTAGAAGCAACACCTGGTGAGATAACTACTTTATCGTAGTGTCTATCAGATAATTTTGTAACTATATCTTCATTACTATCGCAGTGAATAAACTCAATGTTATCTAACGCTTTCAAAGCATTAGCATTCTTATCATTAGAGTCAAAAGCTAAAACTCTAGCTCCTAGTTCGCTAAGAACTTCACATACAGCAATACCTGAACTACCTGTACCTATAACAGCATAAATATAATCTTTAATCATCGTAACAACCACTGTCCATAGAATAAACCAACACCAAGTCCAGCACATAAACTAGCTATAATCCAAAAACGTATAACAATAGTTACTTCTTTCCATTGGTTTAACTCAAAATGATGATGTAAAGGAGTCATCTTGAATACACGTTTACCTGTAAGTTTGAAAGAAGAAACTTGAACTACAACTGAGAAAACTTCTGCGACGAACACACCGCCAATTATCAAAGCTAAAACTTCTGTATGCGAGAAAATAGATACACCAGCAAGAGCTCCACCTAAAGCAAGAGAACCAGTATCTCCCATAAAAATTTGTGCTGGTGAAGCATTCCACCACAAGAAACCTACACAAGAACCTACCAAAGCAGCACAGAAAATAGCTAAATCCCTAGGATCTCGAACATAGTAACAGAAATTACCAGCACCAGATGGATATAGACATGACTGATAAGTTTCCCAAAGAGTAATAAATGTATAAGCCGCAAAGACTATGGCTGACACACCGGTTGCTAGCCCGTCAAGCCCATCAGTCAAATTTACAGCATTAGACCAAGCTGTTATTAAGAAATTAGCCCACAAGATGAAGCATACGATAGCTACTGTTACTCCAGCTAAAAGGAAATCTATCTCGTATCCCCAGAACAAAGAAATACTTGTTTTAGCAGGAGTTATTCCAAAAGTATTAGGAAAACTTAAAGCCAGACAAGCAAATATTACTCCAACAGCTAACTGTCCTATAATTTTTCCACGAGGGTTTAAACCTAAAGATCGTTGCTTTGAAATCTTAATATAGTCGTCTAAGAAACCAATCAATCCTAAACCAACAAATAAGAAAGCAACTATCCAGGCACTAGCACGAGGTAGACGCATCTCTAGTAAAGCACTAATAAGCCAACCACAAATAGTAGCAACGATAATGACAACACCACCCATAGTAGGTGTGCCACGTTTAGTTTCATGCGAAGTAGGACCGTCTTTTCGTATAAACTGCCCCATTTGTTTGCGTATACTAAAGCGAATGAAAAAAGGTGTAAATACTAAAGTTATCAACAATGACGATGCTAATGCAACAAGTATTGCGAGCATTAGATT
The DNA here is from genome assembly GCF_011751945.2 of Actinomyces sp. zg-332. NCBI lineage: Bacteria > Bacillati > Actinomycetota > Actinomycetes > Actinomycetales > Actinomycetaceae > Tongtianella > Tongtianella jiaweipingae. The sequence goes on along the minus strand of NZ_CP064951.1, from coordinate 412,457 downwards.
TCTCCTTTTACTGCTTTATCAGCCAGTTCCCAAACCCTAGATCCATTCGACCCTTTAAACAAAACTATGTCATTAGGTTGTAAGTACTCGCCCAAAAGTTTTTCGACATCTAATATATCACTACATTGATGAACTTTTGATATTAGAATGTTATCTGCCAAAGATTTCGCAAATTCGCCAACTGTAATAACAACATCGACCTGTAAATTATTAATGTATCTAGCAATATCTGCATGGATTTCATCTGATTCATCACCAAGTTCAAGCATCTGACCTAAAACAGCTATTGCTCTATATTCACCTTGTTTCTTATAAGCATTAGCTATGTTTACCAGACAAGTAATACCTGCTTTCATTGAATCAGGGTTAGCATTATAAGCATCATCTATAACTAAAGCTCCACTTGAAATACGCTGAACACTCAATCTATGTTCGCTTAGCAAAGTAATTTCACTTATATTTTCAGCTATATCGGCTAACTCATGTCCCAAGTCACTCATTAAAGCACAAGCAGCTAAAGCATTTACAACATTGTGCTTACCAATAAGAGGCAAATTTACAGTTGAACGAGTGGCTGGTGAGCAAAGCTCAAAACTTGGATGTTGATCGTCATCTAATACTATGTTTTCAGCCCATATATCGCAAAACTCTCCTTGAGCTGAATAGAAAATGCTACGCCCTTTAACCTCAGTTTGCATATTTGCAACACTACTATCATCTAAATTCAAAATAGCAACACCATTAGGTTTTAGCCCTTGAACAAGTTCTGTTTTAGCTTTAACAATTGACTCAAAACTTCCAAAACCACCAAGATGTGCTGTTCCAACAAATAGAACAATCGCGTAATCTAAAGGTGCGATTTCAGTCAAATACTGCAAATGTCCAAGTCCTGAGGCTCCCATTTCAAGCAATAAAATTTTAGTGTCAGAGTTTGCTTTCAAAACTGTAAGTGGCATACCGATTTCATTATTAAAAGATTTCTCAGGATAAACGACACATTCTTTACCATAAGCTTTAGAAAGGAGCTGAGCCAAAATGTCCTTGGTAGTAGTTTTACCTGAGGAACCTGTAATACCAATAGTTTTGACATTCAAAGTTTGCAAATGTGCTTTAGCGATTTTACCTAGAGCTAAAACAGTATCTTCAACTAATATAAAGTTAGACTCACCTGTAATTACATTTTCATCAGATACGATTATAAGCTCTACATTCTTAGAAATTACATCACTCACATATTTATGACCATCGTTATTTTCACCAATAATTGCGATAAAAATACTGTTATTATCAGCTTTTCGTGAATCTATGCAAACATTCAGAGGATAAGCTTTGTCTGTAATAGTACTAGATGAGTCTGTACTTGTATTTGTGCAGCTACAAGATACTTTCTTAGGAAATAACTGCCCTTGCACTATCTCAGTTATTTTTTCCAAACTAAACATTTCTTTCCTCCAAAGCATTTCTTGCAACTTGCCTATCATCTAAATCTATTACGCTTCCATCAGGTAGCTCAAATTCTATCTCATGACCTCGTCCTAAAATTAGCACAATGTCGTTATCTTTAGCTTCCCTAATCGCTCGGAATATGGCTTTTTCTCTATCTAATTCAACAATAATTTTAGAGTCAACTATTTCCTTAGATAAAGTCTGCAAGGTATCTTTCAAAATATTATGCTGATCTTCTCCATATAACTCACCATTAGTTAAAATTGTTTTATCACAGTATTTAACTGATAGTTCAGCCATTATTGGACGCTTACCAATATCACGTTTACCATCGGCACCAAAGACACAAATTAGTTTAGAAGCCTTTTCTCCTAGTATGTCTTTTTCAGCTTCAGGTAGCAAAAACCTAGCGGCAAAACTTTCAAAAAGTGTCTGCATACTGCCAGGATTATGAGCAAAATCAACGATAACTAGAGGATTATCTGAAATTTTTTCCATACGTCCTGGAACTGCAGGGCTTATAACTATAGTTTTCAGTAACTGAGCAAAGGCTTTGACATCAACATCACTTACAAAGACACTAGATACGGCAAGACCTATGTTTGAGACATTAAAATCGCCTTGCATATCAGTTGTAATAGTTATTTTCTCACCCAAGTTTTCAGTCAAAAATGCTGGTAAGTATAAGTCAAATAGTGTGTATGCCAAGCCCAAATCTGACTTCTTATAAGAAATATTATCTATGTAAAAATCTGCTTTTATATCTTTGTCTGAGCAAGTAGAAAAACTATAAACCCCGTCACGTTTTTGATTAGTATATAATTTCAGACCATATTCATCATCTATACAAATTACAGCTTTAGAACAATGTTCTTCGGTGAATAATTTTTCCTTTGTAGCAAAATACTCATCCATTGTTGAGTGAAAATCAAGGTGATCTTGAGTAAGGTTAGTAAAAGCACCTACATCATATTTAACCCCATCAACACGACCTAAAGTAATAGCGTGAGATGAAACTTCCATGGATAAGTAGTCAACATTGTTGTTTTTCATATCTGAAAATAGTTGCTGCAGCCTTGCTCCTTGAGGAGTGGTAAGAGTTGAAGGAACAGTTTTTTCACCGTCATCTATTTCAATAGTTCCAATTAGCCCAGTCTTATACCCTAGTAATTTCAAAAGATATGTATAAATATAGCTAGTTGTAGTTTTCCCATTAGTACCTGTTACAGCAAATTTTTTAAAACCTGAGCTAGGGTTATCAAAAATAAACTTCGCAATACTAGCTTGCTTTTCATATAAGTTATCAACTATAAAAATAGGTATATTGTTATTTTTTAACAGGGTTAATACTGGCACAAAAGTACGGTTATTTAAGTACTCTTCCAAAGCAAACTTATCAGTAAAGATAGCTTTCATTCCCATTGAAATAGCTTTATCAGCAAAAACTATAGGATGAACTTTTTCACCTTTGCTAGCCAAAAAAATGTAGTTTTGACGCATTAATCGGTTGTCATCAATAATGCCATCAATTTCATAGTCTTCCCATTTTTCAGGAATATAGAAAGGCAAAATCTCAAACTGTTCTACAATTTTCCCTAACTTCATGCTCATCAGTATTACTCACCTGGCCTCAAAGGATATACATCTGGAGGAGTTGTTGATGGAGGTATCTTCATCTCCCTAACAGCAGCCTTAACAATCTTTGTAAAAGGAGGTGCAGTAGTATTTCCTGACCAAGTACTATTTGGCTTATAAAGAACAACGCTAACTATTACCTTAGGATTTTCAATAGGCACAGCAGCTACCAATGAAGAAATATAACCCGTATTTTGTCCAGCAGAGTTATAAATTTCAGCAGTACCTGTTTTACCACCCAAACGGTAACCTGAGACTTTAGCTTTTTCTAAACCATTGTGTTTACCATCAAAAACAGTAGCCATAACTTTGCGCATCTGTTCAGCAGTATCCTTGGATAAAACCTTAACTGGTTCTTTTAACTTAGCTTTTTCATATTTTCCATCGTGGCGTTCATAGCCGTCAATTAAATGTACAGGCGAACGAACACCGTTATTTGCTATAGTCTCTACCATAGAAGCAACTTGTAGCGTAGTTGTAGCTAAACCTTGACCAAACATCGTGGTATAACGCTGACGACCGTCCCACTTATTGCTAGGCGTTAATATACCGCTAGTTTCACCAGGTAACTCAATACCCGTTGCTGATCCAAAACCAAATTGACGTAGTAGCTTATAACGATATTCATCTTGTAAATAATCACCAAATTGGATAGTACCCACGTTAGATGAGTAAGCAATAACACCTGCCAAAGTTAAAGTCCAAGAAGGATGAGGAAAAGCGTCTTTAAACTTTTGACCATTACGTACAGTAAAGTTATCTGGAACAGAAACGGTATTTAAAGGAGTAGCTTTCTTTTCCTCTATAACACCTGAAGCAGTAACAAGTTTCATAGTGGACCCTGGTTCATAAGCATCTTGAACAATTCTAGAGCCACGATCTTTTGCTGGAGTACGACCAGGGTGCTCGGGATCAACAGCATTTGAATCAGCCATTGCTAACACAGATCCTGTACCTACTTCCATTACAATGGCGCTTCCCCACTCAGCTCCAGTACTTTTAACAGCCTCATTTATAGCTTCCTCAGCTTGATGCTGTAAATCTATTCGAACAGTTGTCCTTATATTTTTGCCAGGTACATCTTCAACAACTTTTTCAAGCCCATCAGGAATAACTTCGCCAGTAGGACCAATTTCTACCATGCCCTTTCCTGCTTTACCTGTAAGGAGCTTGTTTTGTGTAAGTTCTAGTCCAGCTAAACCTTTATTTTCTGAACCAACAAAACCAATAATATTACCAGCAGTATTTTTGTTAGGATATTCTCGTTTAGAAACTTTTTCAGGTTCGATACCATATATTCCCAAGGCTTTTATTTTACGCCAAGTCTGAGGAGAAACATCTTTCACGAGGTAAGTAAAACTTGAGTCCCCTATCATTTTGCCACCCAGCTGTGCCTCATCAACCTCTAATATTTTGCTCAGCTGTTTTGCTGCCTCTTCAGGACCTTTGCCTACAAGTTTTAGCTCTTCTGCCCCCGTTACCGGATTTTTAATCTTCTCGTAATGTTTATATTCAGCAATAACCTTTTGGTTTACGCCAATATTGTATCGTTCTACTGAATTAGCTAAAATTCTGCCATTGTAATCTACAATACTTCCACGTTTAGCTTGAATATTATAAATATCCGTACGGAACTTTAAAGCTTGTTCAGAATAACTATCACTTTGTATTACTTGTACTTGTACTAATCTTAAAGCACATACCATAAACAGAACTAAAAATACTATGAATACACTTTTAGCTCTACTCTTAAAAACAAAGTCGTTAAAATGGTCCATGATCCTAATTTGTGCCAGTAATTGTAGCGTCTTTCAAATTTATGTACCCGATCTGCTCTGAAGGAACCATTGATTGACCTCTAGCAGCATCGTTGATGTTCTTAGGTGAGTTCAACTCATCAATTTTAGACTGCAATAACTGTGTTTCCTCACGCATTTTTACTAGCTCAATTTGTCTTTGGTGCATAGTGTAAGACCTTTGAGCCATATACGCATACATCGTTATTTGTAGTAGTACAACAAGTATTAGTAAACACGCAGACATTTTAAAAGCAACAGATAATGTTGGTTTCTTAGCAGTTTTACGAACCTTAAGATCAACTTTCTTCAGCTTTGTAGAATTTGACGGTCTGTCAAACTTTGAATACTTTATTGATGCTAAGTTGTGACTCATTTTAGTCTCCATACAACATTATCTTTGGGGCGTATTTTTTTAGCTACTCTCAATCGAACTGACTGAGAGCGTGAGTTTGATTCAACTTCTTCTTCGTTTGCTTTTATTGCTTTACGAGTTAGAAGTTTCAAATATGGTTTATCATCCTCAGGAATCACTGGTATATCTATAGGAGCAGTACTTGTGCTACCTTGATTAAAAATAGTTTTAACCATTCGATCTTCTAAGGAGTGGTACGATTCTATAGCAATAATTCCGTCCACAGCCAAGGACGACAAAGCATTAGGTAAAGCTTTTTTCAAAATTTCAAGTTCACGATTTACTTCAATTCGCAAAGCTTGGAAAGTCTTTTTACAAGGGTTCTTACCACTGCGTTTAGCAACAGCTGGTAAAGCTTTTCGTATTACTTCGTTTAGATGAGAACTAGTCAATATTGGCTTTTTTCCCCGTTCTTCCACTATCTCATTAGCGATTCTTCTGGAAAATTTTTCCTCGCCATATATATAAAGAATTTTAGCTAGCTCTTCAGCACTATAAGTTTGAATAATTTTTTTAGCATCAAGATCCGAAGTTTTATCCATTCTCATATCTAGCTCAACATCACGAGCGTATGAAAAACCTCTATCATCTTGATCTAGCTGCAACGAAGAAACACCTAAGTCCATTAAAATAGCATTGACTTTACCTGCTGGACAGTACTGCCTTACAACATGGTCGACATTATCGTAAGTTGTATGTACAGCCGTGAACCTATCAGCATATTTTTCAGTACGTTTAGTAGCTATCTGTATTGCTTGTTCGTCTCTATCAATACCTATTACGTGAAGATTAGGAAATCTTTCCAAAGCAGCTAAAGTGTGTCCACCCATACCTAAGGTGGCATCAATCATATAAGCAACATCTGTGTTTTCAAAAGCAGGAGCCAAAAAATCCAAGCATTCGTTTAACAATACTGGTTTATGTATTTGATTAATCTGGTTATCAGCCAAATCTATTGAATCAGCATTGAAGGTGCTGGTCATTTCTCCTCCTTTCTATATACAGCGTCTTCAGGTAGTTAGTGGTTAGAATATTCCTGGAATAATTTCTTCCTCAGTGTCAGCAAATCCGCTCTCTTGTTTTTCTATATATTCATTCCAAGTCTGTCTATCCCATATTTCAACTCTAGATCCTGCCCCAATTACTGTGACTTCTCTGTGTAAGTTAGCATAAGAGCGTAGTTGCTGAGGGATAGTGATTCTACCTTGTTTGTCAGGAATCTCGTTATTTGCCCCAGAAAGTATCACACGTATGTAATCCCTAGCTTGTTTGGAAGTAAGAGGCGCTTTTTTAAGCTCGGAATACATACTTTCGAATTCTGAAACAGGAAAAACGTAAAGGCAGTGTTCTTGTCCTTTAGTAATTACCAAACCATTTTCAAGTTGTTCACGATATTTAGCAGGCAAAATAAGTCTAAATTTTTCGTCCAACTTCGGTTCATAAGTACCTAAAAACATTACACCTCCTCCTATATTTTCCAGCTCACACCACAATACCCCACTTTGCCCCACTTTTCTATATAAAACACAAAAATTGTTACAAAAGATAGATAATTTATTATCAAATAATCAGCTTTTACAGGTTTTAATAAAGTGGAGTAAAATTTTACAAATTTTCGCAAAAGTATAAATATATAGAAAATCTCTTTTATTTGTTAAACAGAGATGTAAATAAATGAAGTAATACGAGAGTCACTGGAAAAACTATAAAACTGATAAATCTGTAACCAAGGCTATTAAAGCAATATGGTAACTTTTATAAGAACTATTTATGTAGGCTAATTAATAGAAATTCCGTAATGTTTTAAGGCACACGAAACAAGACACTTAGTACACTCAAGTAAATACAAAAAAACGCAAATAATACAAATATTATTAAGCTATTTCTACAATTTTTATGAAACGATAATCAAATAACTATAGAGAAAAACTCTGTAATATTTTTGATATCGAAAACACCATCGAAGTAAATCCCAAAATCGCAACTAAAACAGTGACCCAAACACCAAAAGCAGAGTAAGAATAAACAGCAAATAAAATCAATATTAGACCAAGAAGTAAACCGAAAAATCCTAGAACAGCTTTTCTGGGATTAAAAGATGTAAATAGTCCACCATTTTTATTCACAGTAGAGTCAGAGTCGTTAAAATGATCATCGAAAGACTCACCTACGCCTTTCAAATCATTTTCTAACTCAGCTAGAATATTTTCTTCATACTCAGACAAAGCCATTTGTAATCACCTCAACAAAAAGAATATATAAATAATATAACACACGTATTCGAATTATTATTCTGCATAAATTTGATTAAGAATTATTTATGCTCATGTTTCAACAAAGAAGCAGGAAAAATAACACTCTCTCCATACTTACTTTTCAATTCATCACTTACTTTTAAAACGTTTTCTCTACGAATTGATAAATTTTCAGTTACAGCATCAGAAAAATCATCAAACAATGCTTGCGGTATACCATGTGTTGAATCAATAAGGTTAGTAACTTTGACTCCTAGTAACCTTACTCCTTTGCTTATATCAACGCTCTCAAGTAAGTTCATAATCGTATCAAAAATAACCTCATCATCAACCGTTGGAATATATAAAGTTTTATCACGAGTGACAGATGAAAAATCTGTAAATTTAAGTTTTAAGGAAATTGTTTTAGCTAAAAATTCATGGGTTCGCAAACTAAACCCGCATTTCTTCACTAAATATAAAGCTTCGGTACGCAATATTTTATAATCATATATATCGTTAGAAAAAGTCCTCTCGTTAGAAAAAGACTTATCTACACTTGTTTGTCCAACTTTTCTACGATCAACACATCGTATTAAATCAAAAACTTTAGTTCCTAGCGAATTACCTAGTATTTTCTGTAGTTCCTGATCTGATAACTTATATAAATCAGATACAATTTCATAGCCTTTAGCATGCAAAAGTTGTTGGCTTTTCTTTCCTAGTCCCCAAATTACCGATATCGGCATGGGAGATAAAAACTTCATAGAGTCTTTCTTTGGAATTACTAATAAACCGTCTGGCTTAGATTTGCTTGAAGCAATCTTAGCTAAAAACATATTTTGAGCAATGCCTATGGAGGCTACTATTCCTAGTTCTTCAAAAATATCTTTCTTAATTTTCTTAGCTATATCAACAGGAGAACCAAAAACCCTAGTTTGAGACGATACATCAAGAAAAGCCTCATCGATAGATATAGGCTCTATTTTGTCGGTATACCTCGCAAAAATTTTGAAAATTTCACTACTCATCTTTTTGTATAAGCTCATGCGAGGACGCAAGAATACACCTTTAGGGCACCTAGCCTGTGCTTGTTTAGTTGCCATAGCTGAATGAACACCAAACTTTCTAGCTTCGTAATTAGCAGTTGAAACAACTCCCCTTACAGATACCCCACCTACAATAATAGGCTTTCCAGATAATTGAGGGTTAAATTTTTCCTCACAAGCAGCAAAGAAGCAATCCATATCAATATGCAGAATATTGCAGTCTGTATCATCAAAGCGAGGCTTCAGATTATCTACTACCATATTCTAAACTCCACTGCTTCATTTCCACTAATACAAGCAATACAGCTTCGTACAAGCAACACAAAGAAAACTGCACAAAATATAAGTGATTGTTCTAAAGGAATCTAAATAACAAATCCCTCTTTAATATTACATCATTTTAAGCACACAGATGTATATCATATCGTGAGTATAAAACCACTTGTAGGTGAGATTTAATTTTTAGAAATTTTCGTCTTCGGTAAAGTAGCAATTTTATTTTATACTCTCGTTATTTGTAATTTATATACTCTCATTTCTTTGTTCTGTTTTTGTAAAAGTATCATAGTTATATTGATGGGGTAAGTTTCTATAAGGATAAGCATTCGTAAATATCTATAGCGGTAAGTAAACAAGTAATTAAAATAAGTATTCGTAAGCTTTGATTTATAAAGTTTATTTTACGTGGATGAGCTTTGTAGAAAGCTGAAGCTATAAACTTGGTTTATACGGTTATTGTCATAAAGCTTGCTCTTCTAAGATTTTGAGGCTACAAGGTTTAGTTTTATAAACTTTGGCTTACAAGTTTGGGAGTTATAAGTTTTGGATTACAAAGCTGAATTTATAAGTTCGAATTTGTAAGCTTGATTTCATAGACTTAGGAGCACAAAATTGAATTTATAAGGTTAAGTTTATAAGCTAAAATTTATGAGATAAGTCTTGCAAGTATATAGAAGTATTAGTGACAAATTGAGCTATCTATTTATTGAAGAAAAACCCTGTAATAACTCAAAAATCAACTATTCATATTTGAATATTTTATTGTGAATACAGCTTATAACTTACTCATCTGTAAGAGTGAATTTCATGTTGTTACCTGTAAGTTATGTATGCTCAGCTACGGTATTACTGGTTATCTCTAATGTAACCTTTTTAAATATAAGCATGTCTTACTTCCACACATAAATATAAGCCTTAGCTGTAGTGCTGTATTGCTGTATTGCTGTAGTGTAAACATATCATTACTTCCTTCTATAACTTGATACACCACTTTCATATCTCTTTCTTCCTAACAAAATATAAATCTTTACACGAATGTAAAAGTTAAGTAAGAAACTCACCACTCCAAGAGGCGTAAAAAAGAATAAAGCGTAAGTAATAAATAGAATTTAACGAAACTTTGCAAGTAATACTCCTGAGTGACCATTCTGTGAAATCAGCACAAAGTCAACATATTTAATATGTAAGATATAAGTATTGTGTTTACTTTTTCTCGAGCATTTGATTTTATAATGACAAAATTGATAATAGTTTTTCTACAAATGAGTTTTATTGCAAAGCTTAGCTTGTGTTATGAATAGGTTTCTGAACATAAGCAATGCCTCTGTAAGTAAAATAACTATAACAATAAAAACGACTATATGCCCATAAACAGCCTAAGACAGACATGGAACTTTAGACGAGTAACTATATAAGGTTCACTACTCGCCTAAACACCCAATTATCTTACTTCTTACCGAATAGACGCTTTAAAAATCCGTAACTATCATTTTGGCTTTTAACACTTTTTTGTATGTCATTATCTGTCTCACTTTGAGACTTCAAAAATGCTTCTATACTTTCAGCCAATTCATCGCCTGATGGAAAATTCTCAGCAGAAACATTTTGTTTTTCAGAAACACCAATATTAGAAGTTACAGAATTACCGCTGTCGAATTGTTCTTCTAGTCCTCTTATCAAGCCCTCGTTCTCAGCTATTTCTTGACTATTACTCATCATACCGTCTGCTAGTTCACAAGCCACAGCTAAATCTCCCAGAGGCAAAACTAAATTAGTCATTGCAGTAAATTTCTCTAGTAGCATATAAGCACCTTGAGGAAAATCAGAGTCAGCAAGATAAAAAGGAACGGGAACAACCAACCCGAAACAGTCAATATTTGCTTTAGACATCTCATACTGCAAAAACACATCCATAGTAGCTAATACTCTTATACGCTCATTACTTTGTTTGCGTTCTTTATCATATTTTCTATTAGTAATGGTAACATCCACATTACCTTTACGAGTGTGAGGTATATACGTAGAAATACCAGCAAGTGTATAAGCTTTTTCAACTCCATACGGTTTTATTAACTCAATTATAGACTTAGCAAATTTTCCCCAACAACGAGATGGCTCCGGACCAGACAGCATTAAGAAAGAAGTTCCCTTATCATCATATAACAAGTCAAGAGTGATGTTTACAAAGTTAACTTCTTCAAGACACCAGTCATCAAAAGTAGCAAGCGGCCTATAAGCTTTCATATCTACTAGTTCATCAGTCTTGAAAGTAGCAATCCTAACAGACTTCAAAGTATTAAATAGATGCCTAGTAACCATAAAGCTAGCATGCCCAGCTCCTAAGTTACCTTCAAGATTATGCAAGAGGATTGGAGTTTTAACATCAACTACATTATCTACTTCATACAAAGAATCCATTACACCCTCCTCGTTATCATACCCATAAATGTCTAGTTATCAACTCTACAAATAGTAAACGCAAGTATTATTTTAATTATTCCATAAACACTTTAAAGTATAGTCTACTAGTCTATCAATTATTATGTTTATATTCATCTAGTATTTTTTAGTTCTGAATATATTAATCACATATTTATTGGATTGTGTTCTTAATACATTCGTTATATTTGTGTATTTACATATTTGTAAAAACAGTAATAAGTACATAGTTATTTTGAAACAAACTATAAAAATACTTTCAATATGAATCCTTTCAGATAAATAATAATGTATACTTGATTAACCATTATTGATAAAATCTATTCAAAATTGAGCAATAATTGATAAAAGTTACAATAGTATTGCAACTATCAAGACGAAGATGAGAGTACTTTGACTAATACTAGCTACCACCACTATATAGAAAAAGAATTATCCAAAGAACAGCTCTTTGTAAATACTGCTTATAATCTATTAGATTTCTTAAAAACAGAATATCGTCGTCAACAGCAGTTAATCCAAAAAAAAGGTGCTAAAGGTACTCACCAAGAAAGAACTGAAAGAGATGCTTTCTCCAGCCACTACGGAGACGAAGCTACCAGACTAGAACAAATTCAAGACAAGCTTGTATTTGGCAAACTATATATGAATGACGGTAGTATTCACTATATAGGTAGAGTTGGTTTACGCTCTAATAAAACTAACGAACAAATTTTATTAGATTGGCGTTCAAAAGCAGCTATGCCTTTTTACCAAGCAACCACTATAGATCCTAAAAAGACTATTTTACGTAGACACATAAGTACTTCAGCCAGAAAAGTGACAAAATTTGATGACGAAATTCTAGATGACTCATTAAATAAATCTATTGACTCTAAGGAAATCCAAGATATTCTACTTCATACAGATAAAAGCATAAATACCGAAAATTCTGTATTAGTGGGAAAAAATTCCCTACTAAATGCTTTATCTACCGCTCGCACAAGTAAAATGAGTGATATTGTATCAACGATACAGAAAGAGCAAGATGATATAATTCGATCTAGTTGTTCAGAAATTTTACTTGTACAAGGTGGACCTGGTACTGGGAAAACAGCAGTTGCTTTACATAGAGGTGCATTCATCCTATATGAAGAACGCAAACGTTTAAAAAACAATGGCGTACTAGTCATAGGTCCTTCGAAGACTTTTCTAAACTATGTCGATAATGTACTCCCTTCTTTAGGTGAAACTGGCGTAGTAAATTCCACTATAACCAATTTACGAGTAGACACTGTTCCTTCTCGTGTAGATAGCTTAAAATTAGCATCCATTAAAGGTGATTTGTATTGGAAAGAAATTTGTGAAAATGCAGTAAAGCACTTACGAAAAATCCCTGTATCTTCACGAATCATTCGTGTAGATAGCGTTGACCTAGTAATTTCTCCAAACGATATCAAAAAGTCTATGGATAAGGCTTTAAATAGCTATTCAACTCATAACGAATCACGTACAGTATTTGTACAGAGTATTTTAGATAAGCTGAAATCTCGTTATGAATCAACTTTTAATAATACGTTTAACGACTTCGGTGAAGACAGCTGGATACGTGAAACTATACGTTCAAACCCAGAAATTCAACGCACTATAAACTTATGCTGGTTACCATGCGATCCTCATACACTATTACATTGGTTATATAAGCATCCGTCTTTCTTGGAAAAATGTGCACCTAAACTAAGTAAATCTACTCGTGATTTGCTATTCTACAAAGAAAAATCTTTTTCAAATAACGACGTTGCAATTATCGATTATTTAGACAAATTACTCGGACCTATCCAAAGCAACACTACTTCTAAAGAAGATTCTAAACAGAAACAAAAACTCACAAAGATAAAACAAGCTATAAGTTCACAAAACCTAGGTGGCGGAATTGTTAACGCCACTACTCTATTAGAAAATAGCGAGCAGAATTTTAGAGAGTCTTTTGATTTACAAGAAACTATGTTAATCGATCCAAATTGGAAGTTTGGTCACGTAATTGTTGACGAAGCTCAAGAACTTTCCCCTATGCAGTGGCAAATGTTGATGTCTCGTTGTCCTTCCCATTCTTTTACCATAGTTGGAGACTTAGATCAAAGTCGCAACAATAGCAATACCTTTTCTAGTTGGATTGATTTACTAAGCCCTATATTTAAGACGAATATTGTTGAAAAAGTTCTAACTATTTCTTATCGTACCCCTAAACAAATAATGGATAAGGCAACTGAAATTATGTCCTCCTTAGGTAAAAAAGTAAATTATCCTGTTTCTTGCGTACGAGAAATCGAAAACTCATACCAACACTCAAGTCTGAACTTCATTGACACTAATGAAGTTATTACGAATCTTTCTCAAGGTATTATCACCCTTTCATCTGATATGGATAAGGAATATGATACTAATTCAGGCAAACTAGCGGTCGTTTTTAGTAGTAGAGATTTTTCTACTTATAAAAACTTATTATTAGACTTTTTACATAATAAAATGGCTATTTTCCCAAAAAATCGTATAGTTATTATTGAAGCTAGTCATACTAAGGGTCTTGAGTATGACTACGTTATGCTTGTCAACCCTGACAATATTGCCCAAGAAAGCTTGGGGGATTTATATGTCGGTTTGACTAGAGCGACTAAGAAGTTGCACGTGGTTTCGTGTAAAAATTCTAAGTTGCCTCTTTAAATGTTCTTAGGAGTTAATATGATTGTAAATGAACGCTACTACAAAAATTATGTCAAGGGTGTTCCAGTCGATATTACCATTCCAGACGTGACCATTCCTCACGTTCTGGATCAAGCTGTGCGATTTTATCCTAATAAAATTGCAACTGATTTTCTTGGCAAACAATTAACCTATAAACAACTTAATGAACAAGTTGGTAAGGCTGCTTCTGTTCTACGCGCTGCTGGTATTAGACGTGGTGATCACGTTGCTTTGATTCTGCCAAACTGCCCACAGCATATCATAGCTTTATACGCTATATTCCGATTAGGGGCTGTAGCCACTGAGCATAATCCTCTAGCTCCAACATCTGAAATACAATCTCAGTTAAAACGATGCACACCTAAGTTAGTCATAGCTTGGGAAAAATCTGTAGAGAAAGTTCTAACAGGTTTTAACAGTAATTATAAAGTCTATGCAGTTAACTTAACCGCTGCTCTTCCTGTCAGCAGTAGGGTTCTTTTAAGTCTTCCAGTTCCAAAAGCTCGAGCGGAACGAAAGAAAATGCGTAGTAAGTTACCTAGTTCTATACCAAATTGGGACTCTATGGTAGCTCAAGCTCGACAAATGACTGTATTCCCGTCTGATATACCTAGTGATTCTACCGCTGCACTATTACATACAGGTGGAACTACAGGTGAACCAAAATCTGTTATCCTAACTCATAAAAACCTCCTATCTAATGCTGAACAGTCTGCAGCGTGGGTCAAAGACTTGCATGAAGGTGCTGAAGTTTTTTATTCAGTATTGCCGTTCTTTCACGCATTTGGTTTAACTCTATGTTGTTTAGCTGCTATACGTATGGTAGCTACACAAGTTATCCTTCCTAAATTTGATGAAAATTTGTTTCTAGATACTATGAAACGAATGCCTTGTACATTTTTACCAGGTGTACCACCAATGTTTTCTCGCATAGTAAAAGCTGCTAATAGTAGAAAAATTGATTCACTTCCGAGTATCCGCTACGCAGTTTCTGGCGCAATGTCTCTAAATAAAGAAATAGCTGAAAGCTGGGAAAAACTTACTTCCGGATATATTATTGAGGGATACGGGATGAGTGAAAGTTCGCCTATTGCAGTAGGTAATCCTCTATCTTCAAGTAGACGCCCTGGCGCACTAGGTATTCCTTTCCCTAGTACTGAAGTAAAAATTGTTGATCCTGAAGATATATCTGTTGAAGTACCTATAGGCGAAGTAGGAGAATTACTTGTCAAAGGACCTCAGGTATTCAAAGGATATTACAACAATCAGAAAGAAACAGATAATGTACTACAAGACGGTTGGCTTCGCACAGGTGATCTTGTATACGAAGACGACGGGTTCATTATAATGGCAGACCGTCGAAAAGAAATTATTATTACTGGTGGTTTTAACGTATATCCTTCCCAAGTAGAAGCTGCTGTACGCACTATGCCCGGTATTGCTGATGTAGCCGTTGTAGGTTTACCAGAAGAAGAGCGTGGCGAAAGTGTCGTGGCTGCAATAGTTTTGAAAAAAGGTATGAAAGTAGATTTAGAAAGTGTCAGAAAATGGGCTGAAAAATCACTTTCTCACTATGCATTACCTAGACAAATTGCTATTTTGTCAGAAATTCCTTACTCTCATCTAGGAAAAGTTATTCGTAAAAAAGTTCAAGCTGAGCTATTAAGCGCTTCTGAACAAGCAGGCGAACAACTTCAGCATGTAAAAGACAATGTTTCTGAAGTAGCAAGTGCGACTGTCAAGCATATTATCTCACTAGGTTCAAAAAATACTGATGACTCTCAAAAACCTACCTCTAATATAAAAGAAGAAGATAAAGAGAAAACAGAAAAATTAGAACCTGATACGAACGATAATAATTAATTATACTCTGGGGGACTCTTTTGGTCCCCCATTTTTAAAAGTAATCACCAGGATTTTACATATTTCAAATATAATACTTTATTACTCTATTGAACGACTGTAAATAAACACTATCAGCAATAAATCAAATACAAGTAGTAACTTTGCCATATCACTACTTAACTCAGTTTTACATTCAATATATAATCTCTCAAATATTGTAAAACTATACCAAGAGTAACTTAAATGCTTTCCTTTAAACGAGCTATTTCCTCTTCAAAATCTTCTATAGAATTAAACTGTGAGTATACAGATGCAAAACGCAAATAAGCAACAACATCAAGCTTCATTAGTGGTTCCAGTATAGCTCTACCAATATCGTGCGCATCCACTTGTGCTACACCTAAGCTTCGAATCTTATCTTCTACTTCATGAGCTAATAACTTTAATTCATCTTTTTCTACGGGCCTGCCATGACAAGATTTCTGGACTCCCTGAATAATTTTATCTCTATTGAATGGTTCAACAACTCCATTCTTCTTTTTTACAGTCAAAGAAGAAGTTTCCATAGTGGTAAATCGTTTAAAACATGTTTCGCATTCTCTACGTCGACGTATAGAAGTTCCGTCATCAGAAGTTCTAGAATCAACGACCTTCGAACTCCCTTTTTTACAAAAAGGACACTGCATAATTTCTCCACTATTTTTCATTATTTTCTTTCTACAAAGATATCTTAAAAATTCTAAAAAATACAATGGAATTAATATAATATTTATTTACTTGGAAGGAACAAGTATTGTCTGTCCAGCACGTATATTTTCACTATTCAAATTATTTATCTTTTTTATTTCGTAAATAGTTTCTTCGATATCTGCACCATAGTTACTTTCAGACGCAATATCCCATAAACTATCACCAGCTTGAATCTGATATTCTACAGTTTTATAAGTAGTTGGAGTCGTTGCATATGCGACTACACTACCAAATGTAATTCCAAATACTGCAAATAAAACATAGACAAATATTTTACTCTTACTCATAACTTTTCTTGAGTGTTTTAGTTCAGGGGAGTTATGAGTTTTATCAAAATAATGATCTCTAAAGTCTACTATACTACAATCATTCTGGTATACATTCTCCGCAATCTTTAACGCGTTAGAACCTACTACATATTTTTCAGCAATATAACTTTGAGAATTCTGCCTGTTATGTATCTTTTTTATATTTTGCATAACAACTCCAATCTTTAGAACATTTGTTCTTAGAACGTTTGTACGAATAATTTATCAGAAAAAAATACTCATGTAAACTTAAAATCGAACAAATGTTTGAATTTTTAGTTCGTTCATTGTATGATTATGAATACCAACAATTAGAAAGCAACAAAAATGACAGAAAACATAGAACCATCAAATAATGCTTTAGAACCATTGTCAGAAAGACAACGAGCAATATTTGAATTTTTAGTTAAATATATAGAGGAAAATAACTATTCTCCATCTATGCGAGAAATTTCAAAAGCCGCAGGACTATCAAGCACTTCTTCAACTAAATATCAAATAACTAATCTAATAAAATTGGGATATTTATCTCAAGAAAATAATAAATCCAGAACACTTATTCCCACAGAAACAGCACTAAAAACAATAGGTAAAGAAACCCCTTTAACGGAAAATACTTCTAGCAAAGAAGATAAATTATCTTTATCTAAGGTGATAACTTTACCTGTAGGAGCAGACACAGATGAAGACACTACCCCAGTTCCTCTACTAGGAAATATCGCAGCTGGACAACCTATATTAGCTGATGACACTGTAGAAGATGTATTATCTTTACCTCGCCAGTTGACAGGATTTGGAGAATTTTTCATGTTAACGGTTGTAGGAGAATCAATGATAGATGCAGCAATATGTCCTGGAGACAAGCTAGTTGTAAGAAAACAAAATACAGCAAATGACGGAGAAATAGTTGTAGCTTTATTAGAGGACGAAGCAACAGTCAAAGTTTTATCTCATGTAGATGGTCATAGATGGTTACTCCCTCGAAATGAGAATTATACCCCTATCCCTGGAGATGAAGCACTCATACTAGGAAAAGTAGTTACTGTATTGAGAACACTATAAAATAGGATAATTATAAAGAATAGTAATTAAAATCTAAAAATTTCAAGACATGCAATATAAATCATATTCAATACGCCACAGTTTATACTAAATATATTAATGCTCAATTATGTAGCTCAAAGATATCCTATTTTCGTATTATTTATATCACTACACCATGTAAATTCACAACCCAAGTATTCATATTAAGGAGATTACTTTAAAAGTAACTTATTAAAATAACACATTACATAGATAACTTTATAAACTTTATTCAAAAGTAATACTACATTCTCGATATACAGATAAAAATCCAACCACATATTTATATAAGTTACACACATCGTATATGACATATTACAATGCGTTGCGTTACTATCATTATCTTAAAAAGTAAGATAACAAAAGAAAACTCGATATAGTAAGTCTATTATCTGTATAAGCAGTATCATATATTTATTATATATAGATAAATAGAGATATCCTTATAGCTGAAGGTTGTAGAGACAAAAGTAAAAATACTAAATTCATAAGATAATTTATAGAGACTACGCAGTATGATGGATATAAGAATATGCATAACTGTATACGATATTTCCAGTTAGATACAAAATAAATAGTTATCAAGCCATAGTCAAATGACATTTAAAGTTATTTACCAATTAAATAAACTATCCAGCTATCTAAATAGCTAACTACTCAGATAGCCGAATAGCATTAAAGTTACATAAACGATATCTAAACTTATAAGTATTTTATGATAACAGAAGTGAATTTTATACTAAAAGCCTAGGTATACCCTAATGCTCTATATCCACTTATAACTATTATTCATATACATACTGACATTCTATATCTACTCGATAATCTAATATGTAGATTACCTTACAAATATAAACTCGATATGATGGAATATAGAAAATTCAATAAGCTTAGATATTCTATTTCTGCTTGTGTATTTATTACTAACCACCTAAAAATAGAAAGGAAAAAATACAATGCAAAATGTTATTTATCTCTAAAACTTACATGTAACTTATCCTAAGTTCCCGGCAGCTTTAACCTTTACCCTACAGGTATTATTTGAATGATATTGCAAAGGAATATCTTCAACATCAATGATCTCCACGCTTTCACGAATAGCTCCAGACGCAACAGCCAACTCAATAGCTTCACTCTTAGCCTTTTCTATCGCCTCTTCACGAGGAATTTCATCGTAAGAAACAATTTTCTCGCAAGATCCACTAACTTTAGATATGGCAGAACCTATGGCGTTAGCAACGGAAAAATTTCCTGGTTTGAAAATATTAGTTGCACCTTTGATATTTCTAGGCAATATAACAGAGCCACCACCAACAATTACAACATCTATATCGTTGTTGTTGACTTTCATACTGTCAATGCCATCTTCTACTTTTTGCACCATACATTCCATAGCATCTCTAGCAAATTTTTCATCTATATGTGCAACTCTAGATTTATCGCCTATATCAGCTAAACCTAATCGGACTGCAATATCTGTGGCTGTTATAGTATCCCCACCAAATACTAATGCTTTTTCAGATATTTGATAACCAACGCTATCCGGGCCTACAGTTACAACTCCGTTTTTTTCTCTCACGATACTGCCTCCACCAAGGCCAAAAGAAATAACGTCAGGCATACGGAAATTAGTACGTATTCCTCCGACTGTAACTGCAACACCACTTTCTCTAGGGAAACCATTTTGCAAAACACCAATATCAGCTGTAGTACCACCAACATCAACAACAATAGCATTGTTCAAGTTAGACAAATAACTAGCTCCTCGAATACTGTTAGTAGGTCCACAAGCAATAGTCAAAATAGGATACTTACGAGCCAAACTAGCATTCATCAAGGTGCCATCATTTTGAGAAAAATAGATTTCAGCATTGTCTATTCCAAACTCAGCTAAACTGTCAGCAAAACCAGTAGTAAAACTTGCAGAAACTTTGTATAAACTAGCGTTTAAAATCGTGGCGTTTTCACGTTCTATTAACCCCATACTGCCAATTTTACTAGAAAGGGAAATATGCGCATTCTCTCCAAGAATTTCGCTAGCCAATTCAGCAGCTTCAACTTCATGATCATCACGTACGCTTGAAAATACACAACTAATTGCTACTGATTTTATCCCCTGTGCTTTGCAACGCTCAAAAAAATCAATAGCAGCTTGTCGGTCAAATGAATTCAACAGCTTACCATCATATTCAAAACCACCACTGATAGTTGACACTTCCTTAGCAATAGATTTCAAATCTTCCGGCCAATCAAGCATAGGTTCAATAGCATTTGAAGCAGGAGCACCTATACGCAATATACCAATATCAGCCAAGTTTTTACGTTCAACAATAGCATTTGTACACTGAGTAGTTCCTAGCATTGCCTGTTTAATTTTCTTTGTGTCTATTTGAGAGTTACTAAGAACAGTATCGATTGCAGATAAAATACCAGTGTAAATATCACTAGTAGTAGGGGTTTTGCAACTAGCTATTACTTTTAAATCATCATCTATTAAGACAGCATCGGTATTAGTACCACCAACATCAACACCCAATCTGTACATATTTACGCCACTTCCCCTCTAATACGATCTTCAACAGGTATATAATCAGTATCACATCCAAAATACCTAGGCCCTACAAGTTCTATACCTTCAGGAGTTCTCCAAGCTTCAAAACATTTCAAAGCAACTACTAGGACTCGCTTGCCATACTTCAATGCATCCGTAGGAATAGGAATAAAAGTTTCACTATCAACTATGCATATTAAATCAGGAGTAGTACAAACTATCTCACCTTCAACAGAAGCAATTAGATTTTCATTTTGAAATTCAACGTATGCCTCTCGCCCTTTGTCTTCGCCGATTCCTTCAAAAAGAACTTTCCCAAAGTTAAAAGCACCTCTAGTCTCACGTAAAACATCCGTAATTTTACCTTTGAAAATCTTGTACCCTTCACTTGCTTCCAAGAAATTTTCCTCTGGAGTTTTCTCACCATACTTTACTTGTTTTATTGCTTTTCCTAGATTTTCACTTCTAGTAACGATATCCCGTACACCATATTCCTTGACTGTTTTACCATCTACGCAGTACAAGCTTACAGAGACAGAACCTCCACAACTCATCGTGACAGCTCTAGCTAATTCTTCAGTCCATTTATTTGTTATAGTGTCAAAAATTACAGAGTTACCTTTTTCATCTACTAGTCCCATAGGTGTAGCACTCACGCCTGCAATTGAAAAAGTGACCATTTGTAGTTCCGGGAAAGCACGTCCCATAGCATCAACATCTACTAATGGTAAACCCAACTTGGCAGCAGCAGCAAAAGGCAACATACTATTTACTCCACCAGCTTCAATTGGCATGAAAGCAAAAATTTCTTTACCATAGTATTTGCTTATCATGTCATACAAGCGTTTGTATTCATCACCATTTATACCTTTTTCTAGTAATACAGTTGGAGCACCCATCATAGCTATAGGTACAATAAAAGCATCATCAGGAATCTCATCAACGGATAATAATGTAACTGGACCATTTTCTTTAATAGCTCCATAAGCTATTAGTTTTCCAACATACGGGTCTCCACCACCACCGGCACCTAACAAAGCTGCTCCCATGGCAATATCATCAATTTCTTCTAAACCTATTTTTCGCATTTTTCTCCTTTAAAATGAGCAAATACTATATATAAAAGTAATAATTGTTACGAAAGAAAATTTCACTTTCATTAATAATTCATAAAAACTGAAACAAATTCTTACGATATAACTTAAACCAGATGTCACATTTTATGAGTTCACATAGCAACGAATACAGATAGTTTATTACTATGCGAACTCAATAAAATAAGTTTTTATTATTAGATTCACAAGCGTTTATAATAAATTTTACTTTTACCAAACACCAAATACTAAGCATCAGGCACCAACCACCAAGTACTAAGCATCAGGCACCAAATACCAAGCACCAAGCATTATAAAATCTATTACATAATCTAAAGATTGTTCTCTAAATAGCACTACTACTGTTTATTAGAGTTATATCAACAATAGTTTTTGCAATTTTTTCAACCTATTCCCTCTAAAACACTAATTTCATCTTCAGATATATCATTTAGATTACGCTCATCTAATTTTTGTTTAATACATCGGATTGTTCAGAAACTACTCTAGTGGATTAATCGCTGTCCTTGGTACCAGTTTTACCTTCAGAAACAGTGACATTATCTGCACAAATTCCTTCAGAACAACAGCTACTAGCATCACTATCAAATCCACTAATGCTATTATCGTCTTCAACCCCACCGTTGCTGACACCGTTACTGACACCGTCACCGGAATTATTGTCAAAACTACTAATTTCCACAACTTGTGAATCTATAGGAAATACCTTTATCAAAAGAGTATATGCTATGGCAGAAATGATAATTCCATTAATAGGACCAATAAAGAAGACATAGACATTTGCTGTAATGTAAGCAACACCAGCTCCTATTATGAACGAAGTAATACCTGCTATATTTATACCTTTCACGACTTTGAAGTTTTCTTTATTACCCTTACCCACTATCCAATAAGCAGCAATTATTACACCTGCAACTGGTGGTATGAAGGATGTAAGTATTCCTAAAAAGTCTTGGAAACGCTCAATAATACCTACTGCACCTAGCAAAGTACCAATTATTCCAGCTATACCAGTAGTTATACGGAACTTACTTTCGTCAAATCCTAGTAAGTTAGTTAGAGCAATACCGCCACTGTAAGCGTTAGTAACATTTGTTGTCCATGTTGCTAATATCAAAGCTACTAACCCAATAGCTGGCAATCCTAATATTGATAGAACTTTTGAAATATCGTATTCATTGGCAACTATACTACATGCTGCACCTAAGAAAATTACTATCAACCCAGATGGTAATACACCTACGACACTAGATTTAATTACATCTGCACGATTTTTTGCATATCGTGAATAGTCCGCACTAACTACCCCACCTAAAGCAAAAGTTGCTACGACTAGGTTTATACCACTTACAAAGCTCATAGGCTGAGCTGGCTGATGAGATAGTACTACATTTATCCCGTCATTTACAAACAACGCTGCATATGCTGCATATCCTAATACCAAAATAAGTGCTGGTACTGCTATATAGTTCAAATATTTGACCGCATTATATCCAAAGCAAGCAGTAAGTAGCATTATTATTCCCCAGAAAATTACGCTTATTGCTTCTGGAATATGTACACCTGTAATAGCTAGAATCATGCCACTAAATGAAACACCACATACAGCAGATTGGACTCCAAACCACCCTATACATGCAACAGCTAAGATTGAACTAATTACATACCGTGATCCTTTTTCACCTAGAGCATTTGTTGCCATTACACTAGTTGGTAGCCCCGTATCACTTCCTTGGATACCTATTAGTGACATATAAAAACAAATAATTCCGTAACCAATTAGAACACATAACAAAATGCTGGATATAGAGAAACCTTGGCTTAAAAATCCACCAATCATTAAGGATGGAACGCACACCATTGCTCCAATCCACACAGATGCTAAGCTAATCCAGCTTTGCCTTTCATTCTCTTGAATTTTAAATCCTTGTATTTGATTTGACATATATTTCTCCTTAACTCCCTTAATAAACTTCGTAGAAAATCTAAACTAAATTATGATTTAGGTAGCTCAATAACACTTATATAATTCAGGTATAAGTATTTTGGGTATATAAGTTTCCCTTGTGAAGGTTTGAATAACTTTAAAAGTAATTACACTAATATTTGTATAGGTAAAATCTGTATGTGATACATATGAGTACGTATACTTTGATAAATAATATGAATTGTAAAAAGCACTATGTTTAATGTAACTTTCCCAATACCAAAGAAAATCACAGTAAATTACATATACAAACGATAAGAGTAATATTTAAAGTATGAATCGTTTTATACTCGAATTTACATATAATTCATATACATATTGAGGAAAAAGTTCATCTCATACATTGATAGAACACCTTTATTCTTATCTGAGATTTTTAAAGATTTAGAAATCATAGTCTTTTCCTCCAATCGATGTACACTAAACTAAGCTAGATTTATAAGTATGAAAATATTATTGAATACAGATTACTAGCTTTCGTAATCTGAAATTAGGTCTATACGACGTTGGTGACGTTCTCCCTCACTAAAAGGAGTATCAATGAATGTCTGCACAAAGCTGATACATTCTTCAATTGTGTGTTGACGAGCACCTAGTGAAATAACGTTAGCGTTGTTGTGCTGACGAGCCAACTCTGCGATTTCTTTATTCCACACTAATGCCGCACGTACACCTTTTACTTTATTAGCTGCGATTTGTTCACCATTTCCGCTACCACCAATTACGATACCCAGTGAACCTGCTTCTTGTGCAACTGCTTGTCCGCAAGCGATACACATGGTTGGATAATCGTCTTGTGCGTCGTATTCATGTGCACCATGATCAACTACGTCATGCCCATTTTCTTGCAAATATTTAACAATTGCATTTTTTTCTTCGTAACCTGCATGGTCTGTTGCAATATGAATACGCATTATAAATCCTAGCTGGAGACAACATTTCCAATATGTAGTATAACAACACTTACAAAAAAGGTAAAGTAAAAGTAAAGATTTAATACTCTGAACTATAACTTTTGCTAAACCTTGAAAACACAAGGATATATCAAAGAAATTTAGTATAAATTTTACTTACTTTTAGTATTTTTATTAAATTATTGCTATACGTATAACTTTTACACTTTACGTATAAAAAACAATCCCTACGAATTATAAGCATAGTCAGTAAGTAATTGAGCTAAGTAAAAAAATAAAAACTAGGCACTTATCCCAAAAATTTATCAAGTAAATAACAATTTATAAAAGTATCTTACTTACCTAACAGGTATACTTTATTCCACAAGTTTTACGGTTACTTCCAAAGCCCTTTATCGATAAGTAATTGCTTAGCAACGCTAGGACTATCAGTAAACAGCCCATCAACTCCTAAATCGATTAAGTATTCCATTTCAGAAGGATCGTCAACAACCCAAACTTGCACAGCCATACCTCTACGATGGCAAGCTGATATAAAACGCTTAGTGACAACTTTTATAAACCCAAACTTCACAGGCACTTGTACAGCAACTACACCTTGCCTAGGATATGGAACACCAAAAAGCCTCGGGGAAATCGTCAATGTAGAAGCAAGTTTCATTTTTATAACTTCAGCCATACTCAAACTAGTTTTAATTCTGCCATTAAAAGCCTTGCGAATTCTTCTTAACCTAGTAGAGGAAAAAGAGGCAATTAAAATCCTGTCTTCAACTTCAGGCATCTCACTCAAAAGGTCAATCATAGGTTGAACAACACGATCATTTTTCAAATCGATATTGAAGTGAAGGTCAGAATACTTTTTCAAAGCATCTTCAAGGCGAACGATTTGACTTCCATCACTATAACTAATCTGGGAAAGCTCTTCCCAAGTCATATCTTCAACTCTACCAGTATGGTTATTTACGCGTTCCAAAGTATCATCATGATAAATAACAACAACATTATCTTTAGTTGCTCGAACATCAGTCTCAAAATACTTGTAACCCAAGCTATGAGCATGTTCCAAAGCTACCCAAGAATTCTCGATAGCTTCATTACATCCACCTCTGTGGGGGATAACTATTACTTCATACATAAGACTATGTTATACCATAAGTAATATTTTAGCAGTCTTTACTTAACAACACGGCTTTATTTTCTTTTAACCATCTGATTGGATCTACGGCATCGTCATCTCCATTAGGATGAATCTCTATATGCAAGTGTGGGCCAGTCGAATATCCTGAAGAACCTATCCCTGCTATTATGTCTCCCATTTTTACTTCTTGTCCCTCTTTAACATAAATACCATTAGGATACATATGCAAATACCATGAATGTATTTCTACCCCTTTTATGTTATGGACAATAATCACTCTTCCAGCTCCACCATACACATCAACTGTTTTCACTTTACCATCAGCAATACTCATAATCGGGGTATTTACTGGTCCTGCTAAGTCTGCTCCTGAGTGTAAAACATTACGTCCTGATAAGGGATCGCTTCTATATCCAAATGGCGAAGTTTGAGTGAAAGTTCCTTCACGCAATGGCCATTGTAATTCAAAGTTTTTATTAGCTAATGTATCTCCATTAGCACTATTACTCGGAGTACATTTAACGTCACTACCAGCTATAACTTTATAACGTGAATTAGGAGAGACCACTTTGTTGAAATTAGAATTCGAATCTATTTTTTCACTTTCAAGTTTAGTAAGCATAGATTCGTAAGTTTCAGTTGCTCCCAAGGAAGACAAAGGAATATTCAAAGCTCCTGTAACAGGAATAACAATTACAGCTAAAATTTGGACTAAAGTTATAAACGGTTTCGCAATTTTGAATTTAGTATGAGTTTGTGAGTGAAAAACGGTATCAGAAACCACACCGTCACGACTAGCATTTCGCTTTTTTTCAGCCTCTATCAGCTCTCTACGTGACGGAAGTTTTTTCTTATTTTGGCTATCTGACAAAAATTCTCCAAAACTCACATATATCTTTATCAGTTAATGACAATATCATTAAAGAAAAATAGAGTCTACAAAAATACTCAGATGAGCCTTCTTCCTCAAAATACCTAACAAGCACTAATGTATTTTCAGACACTAACTAAAATTTTTATAAAACATATAATGTCTATCCATTGTGCTGATAATATTTTTATAGGTAGCTACGCATAATTTTAGTTAAAGTTCCTGCAAGCAGTCTACAATTTCACAACAATACACAGCCCATAAGCTATGCTTTTTCAAGCTCTTCTTCTATCTGCATAATGTCTTTGACTTCACCAATTATTTCTTCAATTATGTCTTCTAGAAACAAAATACCAATAGTTTTATCTTCTTCAACAACTTTAGCTATATGAGAGCCCGATTTTTGCATTTCCCCTAAAACATGTTCAATTTCATCCTCAGCATTTACAGTATCTAACAAACGCAAACGCCAATTAGACAAGTTTTCCATTCTGTCTTTTTCTTTAGCGAACAATATATCTTTTACGTGAATATATGAATGAAACTCTCTACGACTATCTAATAATATAAATCGTGAAAATCCTGTTTCTTTAACTGCTTGCTCAACGTCCACAACTGTAATTGGTAGTGATAATGTATAAACGTCCTGAGTACTTACCATTACTTCTTTGGCCGTGCGAGAAGAAAATTCTAATACTCCAGATATAAGGTTATCTTCATCAATAAGAGTACCTTGGACTTTGCTTTCAGCCACAATCTTTGAAAATTCCTCTATGTTATAAGTGTTTGATACTTCAGTTTTAGGCTGAACTTTAAATATTCTAATAAAACTATTAGAAAACCTATCCAGCACTTTCACAATTGGAGCTAGCACTTTAGATATAAAAACAAGAGGTGGAGCCAGCCAAAAGACGACTTTTTCAGGCATCGTAACTGATATGTTTTTAGGTATTATTTCACCAAAAATCACATGCATAAATACTACGAATAGTAATGCTATAGCAAAAGATATACCATGAGCATATTCTTCAGATAAGCCGATGTATTCAAAGGGAGCTATTAGTAAATTAGCTATAGCTGGTTCAGCAATTACGCCAAGCCCAGTAGAGGCTAAGGTAATTCCCAGCTGAGTGCAAGCAAGCATAACTGAAGCATTATTGAGCGTATACATTACTTGTTTATAACCGAATTTACCTTCAAAAACAGTTATTTGTTCACGCCGCACAGAAATAACAGCAAACTCACTTGCTACAAAGAAAGCATTGATAACTAATAGGAGTATAGCTATAGAAACAGCCAGCGAACTACTCATTGTCATCACCTTCATACCATATACGTAGACATTCAATACGCCTATTTTGCATGGATTCAACTTTCAAAACGACGTTATTTACATTAACTTTGTCGTCTACATTTGGGATATTACCATACTCATATAAGAATAAACCTGCAATAGTTTCAAATGGACCTTCTGGTAAAACAATTGAAGGTATCTTTTTCTCTAGTTCATCGGGTCTAACGTATCCTGGCACTAACCAAGTATTTTCAACACCTTTTTGGATACCTAGTCTTCTGGAATCTGATTCGTCAGCTACTTCTCCGACTATTTCTTCAACTGCATCTTCCAAGGTAACAATTCCAGACGTACCACCATATTCGTCCACAACAAGAGCCATTTGTTGTCCCAAAGCACGTAGTTCAACGAGCAATGCCCTAATATCCATGGTTTCAGGAACTCTGTGTATTTCAGATATTAGTTCCGCAGAGTTTACTAAAACATCTTGTCTTTTCTCGTAGTCAATAGCAAATGCTTTACGTAAGTTCACTAACCCTAAAACATCATCGTGATTTTGCCCAAAAACAGGAAAACGAGAATGCCCAGTTTTATAAGCTAAGTCAAATATTTTTTGAGCATTATCTTTTTCATGCAACCAAATAACTCTACCTCTGTCTGTCATAATGTCACTGGCTTGTAAATGAGTTATTTTCAGGCTATTTGACACTATATTTGCAGTAGATTTATCAATTATTCCTTCTTCTGCGCTAATTTCAACCATTGAAGATAGTTCTGAGGCGCTACGGCTCATGGATAAATGTTCAACTGGCTCAATTTTAAAAATCTTCAGTATACTGTTAGCAACAAAGTTGAGTGTTTTTATTACAGGTAAGAATATGAAAGTAAAAACGCTATGAAAAGTTATTACAGCTCTAGCAGTTGCCATTGGTAAGGATATAGCAATATTTTTAGGTACTAATTCGCCAAAAATCATTGAAAATAAGTTTACTATTGCACCAGCTACTATAAGCCCTATAGTAAGGCTTAACGCATAAGATAAACCTACATTATTAAACCATTTTAGAAATAAATCACCTAAGGCAGTCTGAGCAGTATAACCTAATAAAATAGTAGTGATTGTAATACCTATTTGGGCTGAAGACAAACCCGTAGATAAATTCTTTAGAGCATGTAATACTCTTTTATTTTTAACATCCTGTAAATCTTCTTGTTCAACCTTTGAAATATCCAAAGCCACTAACGAAAACTCAGCAGCGACAAACAAAGCCGTACCTAAAGTCAATATAATACCTGTAAGAATCATAAAAATAGTTTCCATATTATTTTCTTTAAGTAACTCCCTTTGCTTACGAACTCTAAATTTACAACGTATATGATAATAATACTTACTATGAATTGAAAATACTATAAATTACGTTAATAACTAGCAACAAATACAAAATTCCTCTGACTTTATTTAAATATCGTATCAAAATACTTTTCAAATACTTACATTTTCCGTTTTTAAAATAAATAAATTTTAGGAGAAATTTATATAACATAAAAGTCTAAAATTTTTACATAATTCCTCTCTCTTTTTTTAAACAAAAATGGTAATGTATTAGAACAATAATTTTTTATCCAATGGCGGGTGACAAATAATGAATGACTCTTTTCTGAATTCAGATAACATTTTCGGTGCAAACGAGTGGTTAGTACAAGATTTATATCAAGCATATTTGAAAGACCCATCCACTGTTTCACATTCTTGGTGTGAATATTTTGAAAAGAACCACAAAAATTTTGATTCTATTACAAATACAAATGCTAGAGCTATACCTGAAGTTAAAACTACAAAACCTAAAAGTTTCAATCTATATGATGTAACTAGATCAGATTTACCTCCAGCTCCTACATCTAAAATAACTCAACCTACTTCCCCATATGTAGCTAGAATAAATCAACTCAAAGAAAGTAAAAAAGTAGCTACTAATGAAGATAAATTAGTTCCTTTAAAAGGAATCGCTAATGCTATAAGCAAAAACATGGAAGAGTCTTTGGACGTTCCAACTGCAACTTCAGTTAGAGATATACCTGCGAAAGTAATGATTGAAAATCGCGAGATTATAAACAGACACTTATCACATATCTCTACTAAAAAAGTATCTTATACTCACATAATAGGATTTGCTATAGTTGAGGCTCTGGTATCCATGCCTAATATGAACGTTAGATACGAACTAATAGATTCCAAACCTCATATGCACGTACTTCCCCATGTAAATTTTGGTTTAGCAATTGATATCCCAACACAAAATGAGACAAGAATACTAGTTGTTCCAGTAATTCATAAGGCTGATACTTGTGACTTTGCTAGTTGGTTTGAAGAGTACAATACCTTAGTTAAAAAGGCTAGAACTGGCAAACTAGAACCTAAAGACTACATGGACACAACTATAACTCTTACCAATCCTGGTACGATAGGTACATCTCATTCTGTTCCAAGATTGATGAAGAACCAAGCCGCAATCATTGGCATCGGTTCTATGGCTTATCCTGCACAGTTTGCTGGAACAAGTGATATAAATCTTTCAAAAATAGGTATAGGTAAAGCAATAACTATTACTTCTACTTACGACCACAGAGTCATTCAAGGTGCAACATCTGGAGAATTTCTAGCATTACTCGAGAAAAAGCTACTAGGCTTGGACGGATTTTATAACAGAGTCTTTGCTTCTATGCAGATTCCTTATGAACCTGTACAGTGGCAAACTGATGTTGACTATGATCCTGAACATGAGATGGGTAAGCCTGCTCGTATTGCACAGTTAATCCATGCTTATAGGTCTCGTGGACATTTAGTTGCCGACACTGATCCATTGTCATATAGGTTACGTGTACACCCTGACTTAGATTTTAAGAGCTACGGGTTAACATTGTGGGACTTAGACAGACAGTTCCCTACAGCAGGATATACGAATGAGCCTACTCTAGTTCTAAGAAATATTATTAACTATCTGCGTAGCACTTATACACGTAGTATTGGCTTTGAGTATATGCATATTCAAGATCCTGTGCAACGTGAATGGATTCAAGAATATATTGAACAACCTCATACCAAACCAAGTATAGATGAACAAAAACACAACTTGCGTATTTTGAATAAAGCTGAAGCTTTTGAACAGTTCTTACAGACAAAATACGTGGGACAAAAACGCTTTTCTCTAGAAGGTGGGGAAAGCTTAATTCCTCTACTTGATAGCATTTTGAATAATAGTTCAAAGAATGGTGTTGAAGAGGTCGTAATTGGTATGCCTCACCGTGGACGTTTGAACGTTCTCACAAATATAGCTGGTAAATCTTATGAACAGATTTTTTCTGAATTTGAAGGATACCAAAACCCTTATAATCTACAAGGATCAGGTGACGTAAAATATCACTTGGGAACACAAGGAATTTACAAAGGTTACGATGGCAAGGATGTAAAAGTTTACCTAGCAGCAAACCCTTCCCATCTAGAGGCAGTTGATGGTGTAGTAGAAGGCATCACTAGAGCAAAACAAGATAAACTAAATGCCGAGGACTCTAAAAATACTGTAGTACCGATACTAATACATGGAGATTCAGCTTTTGCTGGCCAAGGTGTAGTCTACGAAACATTTAATATGTCTCAGCTAAAAGCATATGGAACAGGTGGCACAATCCATATCATCGTAAATAACCAGATTGGATTCACAACTGGTGCTACTTCTGCCAGATCAACGAATTATTGTACAGATTTAGCAAAGGGCTTACAAGTACCTATCTTCCATATAAATGCTGATGATATTGAAGCCGTAACTTACGTTGGAAAACTTGCAACTTTATACCGTCAAGCTTTCAACAAAGATGTAATCATTGACTTAGTGTGCTACAGAAAACGTGGACACAATGAAGGTGATGATCCATCAATGACTCAACCAATAATGTATTCACTAATTGACAAGAAACCTTCAACGCGTGAGATATATGCAAAAATTTTGATTGACAGAAAAGATATATCAGAAGAAGAATACAAAGAGTATATTGATGAATACAACCAAGTTTTAGAAAAAATCTTCCAAGAAACAAAAGAAAAGAAACAAGAGAGTGAAACAACATATGCTCAAATTGTTTCTAACTTTATTTCTGACGATACAAGCGACATTGAAGACTCTATTGACTACTCAAGCACAATAAGTGAAGCATTCTTCAAACGTATTTGCCAATCTCACGTAAATACGCCTGTTGGCATGACTTTGCACCCTAAAGTAAAGAAACTATTTGAAAATAGAGCTGCTTCTTATGAAAATGGCAATATTGACTGGGGTTTTGCTGAAATTCTAGCTTTCGGTTCCCTACTAATTGAAGGAAAGCCTGTTAGAATAACTGGACAAGACGCTAGACGAGCAACATTTGTACAAAGACAAGCAGTTGTACATGATATTGTAACCGGTAAAGAATGGACTCCTATTCACTCGTTAACTCAAGATCAAGCTTCTTTTGAAATATACGATTCATCGTTAAGTGAATACGCTCCTTTAGCTTTCGAGTATGGATACAGTGTTGAAACTCCAAATGGATTGACTCTTTGGGAAGCACAATTTGGTGACTTCGTAAATGGAGCTCAAACAGTCGTAGATGAATTTATATCTTCTAGTGAACAAAAATGGGGACAGACATCTGGACTTGTAGTTTTACTGCCACATGGATATGAAGGACAAGGCCCTGATCATTCTAGCGCTCGTATAGAAAGGTTCTTGCAACTGTGTGCTCAAGACAATATGATTGTCTGTCAGCCATCTACTCCTGCTAATTACTTCCATTTGTTACGTGAACAAGCTTATAGAAAGAATAAAAAACCACTTATAGCTTTCACTCCTAAACAGTTGTTGAGGTTAAAAGCTGCAAGTAGTAGCCCTGAAGAGTTCACAAGTGGTGCTTTCCAGAAAATACTGGATGAGTCTGTTAGTGAAATAAAGTCAAACCCAGCTAACGTACGTCGTCTAGTGCTATGTTCTGGTCGTATATACTATGATTTACTAGCAAAACGTGAAGAATTACAAAAGACCGATATAGCCTTAGTTCGTGTAGAACAGCTCTATCCTTTGTCTGATAAAGACCTTACAAATGTGATTAGCAAGTACTCAAATGCCCATATTTGTTGGGTACAAGATGAACCGGCTAACTTTGGACCTTACTCTCATCTAGCTTTGAATGTTTTCAATAAACTAGGTAAACCTGTCAAATTGATTTCACGTAACGCAGCAGCCTCTCCTGCAGCTGGAACTGTATGGCTACATAAAGCTGAAAATGAGAAGCTACTAAGTGAGGTATTCGATTACTGAGATTTTAGTTAGAAGTTAGTTACTTAGTTACTAGGCAGATAGATAACTAAATAAGTAATTAAGAAGGCAACTAAGTAAGATTTTAGTTTATTGTTAAAACTTTAGTAGCTTTAGCCACCTACCATAATTCTAAGTAGTCGCTTATAGGTTACTCTGATTGCAGTATCTAGACAGTGTCATCGCAAGCTGGGATTCGTTTCAGCTTGCGATACATTTTGTCGCGATATCCTTTGTGTACTTTACTATGTATTTCATGTATACAAATTCACGCACTTTCCCTAAAGTTTGTAAATATTTCCGTGAATTACCTGTTAAATCATGAATATATTTGCGAGTAAGCATTTTTTACTTTTAGGTAAAATATTTTTACTATTCATGCTCATTTTGTTTAGTTAAAAGTCGTAAAATCGTATCTTATACAACTTGACTGATTTTACTTTCCACGAATAAACATTTTCAATTCTAGCAATCGTGTTTTACTTTTAGAGTGTACTTAGTTATTTGTTACTTTAAGTCTTGCTGTTACTTTATTTTCTAATCCTTTGGCTCTACTTTTCTCACAAAGTGTCATTCATCATCAACGTTCTTACTCACTTTATTTTAAAAGTAGTAACAATATATTTCTTTCTAAGAGATAGTTCTATCAAAATAGCCTTTTTTGAGTATAGTTCTTCTCGTTTTTAAATAGTCATAAGCTTTTTTGCCTTATCAGGTGTGCATAATCTACATTTTTCTTATTAAGGTACACGTTTTATTAGTTTTTTACCGAGTTTTCTTTCTAAAGCCTAGAAATTACCTCTAAACGTAATACAACCTACTTTGCCTAGCTCAAGTAAAACCCCAATAATACTAGGAGATTCTTTTACAATAAGCCCACATTAATATTGTTGCTCAGTAATTACGGATATCCTTAAAATTCGTACTCGTGACTTAAACTAGTATTCGTAAAACCACATCAGCCTCGTGTAAAATTTCGAATGTTTTTATTCGCCGCTTGGTAGTAAATAAGTTTCCAAATCAAGCACTTTGATAATTTTGTCCAAATCAGCAACTTTTATAACCATAGTTTGGTCCGGACGACCAGGTGCAAATACAAGTTTTTCATGGGAAAGTAATTCTTCATCAATAATTACAGGCACACGTGTTTCATAGCCGAAAGGAGATACAGCTCCTGATTTTTGACCAGTTGTTTCCTCCATAACTTCTGTAGATACCACAGAAAGCCTTTTTCCTACAAGATTACTTATTTTCTTAAAATCACTTCTTTTGGTAGTAAATGTTAGAAAGACGTAGTTGTTATCCTGTTTATCCTTTAAATATAAACTTTTTGTTTCTGTGCCTTTAAAACCTTGTTCCTCTTTCACAACCAATGCATCTTCATTAGTATAAATAGCTCGATGGTTGTATAGCTCAAAATCAATATTGGCGTCTTTAAATTTTTCTTCTAGATTAATCACAGTTTCTTGCTCCCTTAAGCATTGAATTTCTGACACTCATACCACGCTAAAGATACTTTATAAAAACCAATAGTAGTATTTGCGTATCTATTCGTAATTTTTACATTATAAGTATTCTCAAGCTAAAACCTCACGTCACTACACGAAATCTCAATACTATTTCCCTAAAGTTTGCAAAAATCCTTCTAAGCCTTTACAAACGTCTTGATAAGTTTCTTCAAAGTCTCCTGTATACCATGGATCAGCTATATCTCGACTTTGACTAGCAAAAGTTAATAGCTTATAAACTTTTTCAGCTTTATCCCCAGCTATCCTATTTAAATTCCTTATATTAGCGCTGTCCATCCCAATGATGTAATCGTATTTATCAAAATCAGTTTTGGTTATCTGAATAGCTTTATGAGGTGTAACTGGAATGTTCTTTTCCTTTAGTTTCTTAACAGTGCCGTGGTGTACAGGATTTCCTATTTCTTCAGTACTTGTTGCAGCTGATGAAACAATGAAGTCATCTTCTATTCCCTTTTGTCTAATCATGTAGTTGAAAACAGACTCAGCCATAGTACTTCTACATATATTCCCATGACATACAAATAATACTTTTATCATCGCAACTCCAATTTATAAATATGAAACCAAAATAACTGTTTTGAAACCCTATTTTAATATTACCTGAAAATTGGCTTTTGTCCTTTAGCTAGTCTTTATAAAATTAACTACTTACTAGTAATAAAATGTTACATTGTATAGAAATATACTTATTTTTTACATTATCATTACAATAATAGAACTAACTTTAAAAACAACATATCATCTATTAAGCATATGATGTAACATAATATATAGTACTAAAGTTATTTAAGAGGGAATAATGGCTCAAAGTGTTCGATTATGTGTTCTAGGCGATGAAATAACATTAGGCGCCGGAGATGAACGTAGTCTTGGATGGCTTGGTCGCGTGATGTCACGTGTTCAAAGAAATGTACCTATATATGTTATGCCTTTAGGGTTACCAGGCGATACTTCATCTACTTTGCTAGATCGCTGGGAAAAAGAATGTTTTCCACGTTTTTCAAATACTTCTGAGAACAAGCTAGTGATTAATTTAGGTGTTGGAGATATTACTCAAGGGATATCTTCAACTCGTTCTAGACTTAATTTGGCTAATATACTTGATAGTGTTAGTGCCTATGATATAGATATTTTCGTAGTGGGTCCTTGTGCTTTGCCTTATATTGATCAGCATGCTTTACAAGAACTTTCTGCTGGCTATCAAAACGTATGCGAACGCAGAAGTATAAAATACGTGGATACTTTTACCCCTTTGCGTGAGCATGATCAGTGGTTGACTGATTTTAATGTTGGTGACGGCTTGCATCCAGGTCAAACTGGGTATGGATTGCTGGCTTGGCTGGTATTACACTATGGATGGTGCGAGTGGATGGGGTCTGAAACCTCTATAGAAAATATTTAGGTTTTTAGTTATTCCTCTGTTACCTGCTCGCTCGTTAATTTTGAAAGTGTAGCTTGCATATTACGTTCTGATTCGCTTAGTAAATATGTTGTGTCTTAATAAGTTTATCTGACTATCCTATTTATTAGCTTTGCCTTGATTATTCACATCAATTTGCTACTCAGCTTTTATAAAATGAGCAAATTGTATTAACAATTAATAAGCTCTTATAAACATTTTGTAAGTTAATAACCGTTTATTAAACTTCACGAAAACTAAAAAATGGGAGCAAAAGTGAAAGCCAGCAATATTTAGATAGAAGTTTTAGAGAAAATACTGCTAAAGCTAAGAACTAAGAGCTAAGATAAAGTACACTTATTGTTGATTGCTGGGCAAATTCAGTAGAGATACTGAGCTATTTGACATCTAATAACACTAGGAAATGCTAATAAAAACATTTAGAGCTTAGATAGCTCTAATAGATAAATCTAATGAAAGTATAAGGCAATAAACAGCCACATTTAGCTATAAAATTAGCAAAAATAGGAAAAATAGTTTAAATAAAAATTGCGGAGCCAAAAGCTCCACAATTTAAACAAATTCAAACATTATGCGTTTGGGCGCTTTCCATGGTTTGCAGCATTTCCCTTGCGACTACGACGTTTACGTCCGCGTTTGCTCATTTTAGAAACTCCTTTTATATTAATACTTGATTAGATTACCACGTTTACGCTGTTTTATAAACTTTATTTGAAAGTTTACATTTTATATTCATCATTAATTATTTTGTTTAATACTATAAGTTGCGAGTGAATTTTATCTTTGAGTTCAGTAGGTGCTTTATCACAACATTTCTTTTTTAAGATATATCTAACGTGTCTTTCAGCTTCAGCGTAGTCTTTACAATGTCCACATTTTTGAATATGTATTTGGAAACGTTCATCCATCTTCTCATCTAACTCGTTATCAACGTATTGAAACAAGTTTTCAATCAATTCTTCACAAGTTGATTTATCTTTACCTTCACAGCTCATTTTATTATTCCCATTTCATGTGCATATTCGGATAATGTTTTACGTAATTTTAGCCTTGCTCTATGCAGACGAGACATTACAGTTCCTACAGGGATATCCAATAAGTCAGATATTTCCTTGTAAGAGTATCCTTCAATATCAGCGAAATATACTACTAATTGATAGTCTTTTGATAAACCAGCCATTGCCTCTTTGATTTTTTCATCAGATAAAGATTCCAAAACCTCAGTTTCAGCTGACCGCAGTCCGATAGTATTAGCTGAATGGCTACTGTTAAGTTGCCAATCGTTTATATCTTCACTATCAATAATTTGTGGAGCTTTTTGCTTTTTTCTATACATATTTATGAAAGTATTTGTAAGGATAGTGTATAGCCATGCCTTCATATTCGTGTCTTTTCTAAACTGGTGAAAAGAACGATATGCTTTCATATATGTCTCTTGCACTAAGTCTTGTGCATCTTGAGAATTCATAGTCATTTTTAAAGCCACCGAATACAGCTGGTCGATATATGGTATCGCTAGCTCTTCGAACTCGACTACTTTCTCGGTTTCTATAATATCCATAACAATATTAATTATATATTATTCCTGTTAAATATCATTAAAGTATAACTAATACTTTAACTCACTACTTATCGCCACGTTTATGTAACTTAATGCAATGTTTTACTGAAAACTATTGTATATTCCGTTGCACATAAAATTTCAGGTATTTATTCTTTCTTATAACTTTTACAAACTTTTGGGAGAAAAATTTTGAATTTTCAGGAAAAATAAGTCAGCATTAAGGAATGGGAATTTTTCAAATATTAGCAAGAATACTAACTAGCATAGTTTTAATCCAAGAGTCTATTGATGCTCTACGCAATACTGAAAAGCATATTGAACGTGTTGAAAATGTACAGTTCGTCGCTTCTAAAGTAAATATTCAGAAAAATAGGTTTATTTTAGAGATTTTATCTAAGGGATTAGCTGTTATAACGATTTTCTCATCATTTTGCTTATTGAAAGGCAAAAATTCACGGTTAAACGCCATATTTCTAACGTCTGTTTCTTTTATGAATGTACTTTTGAAAAATCCTTTTTGGCTAGAAAAGAACTTTTCAGGTAAGTTTAAGTTATTGAATAAATTGATTTATGATAGTACATTATTTACATCTGTTTCCTTGCTAATCACACATGGTATCCCTAATCATAAGTGGCGTAAATACTACAATCAGAAAACAAAAACTATTACAAAATGAGATATACAAATATAGATACTGATAATTTGAGAATAAAAACTAGGCCCAAAAAAACTTCACGTCCTAGAACAAAAATACGTCCTAAACATGACGATGCTGTTAACTATACTGTAATAGGTGTAGATAGAGGTCGCTACCACTTAACTAATCTTAGCGACTCTTCTGTTCCAAATATTGTTGCTATAAAAGCTAGAGAACTGCCAAAAGGTTCTATAGTAATTGGAGATAGCGTTGCAGTTGTAGGCGATTTGTCTGGTAAGAAAGACACTCTTGCTCGAATAGTAAAGGTAAATGAACGCAAAACTGAATTAATGCGTAGTAGTGATGAAACTAGTCGAGAAAAGCTAATTGTTGCCAATGCTTCCACTATGGTAATAGTAGTAGCACTTGCTAATCCTACTCCACGTATGGGAATGATTGACAGATGTTTAGTTGCTGCTTACAACGCTAATATGAAACCAATATTGTGTCTAACTAAATCTGACTTAGCTTCACCTGAGGAATTCATGAATTTTTATACTCCTTTAGGTATTGAATCTTTTGTAACAGAAATAAACGAAAACGGCGTTATTGGAACTACTGCTTTAGAAAAACGTTTAGAAAATGAATTTAGTGTGTTTGTAGGTCATTCTGGAGTCGGTAAATCTACGTTAATTAATGAACTTATTCCTGAAGCAAATAGAGATACTGGCCACGTAAATATAGTTACAGGCAAAGGCAGACATACTTCTACTTCTGCCGTAGCATTGCAACTCCCAAAAGGCGGATGGGTAGTCGACACCCCAGGGGTTCGAGCATTTGGGCTAGCACATTTAAGTGTCGAAAATGTTATAAATGCTTTCGATGATTTATCAGATTTAATACAAAATTGTCCTAAAGGGTGCAAACACTCTAAGGATGATTTAGCTTGCGAGCTACACTTGGAAACTGATGAAAATACACAACTGCGTATAGAGTCTTTACGCCGTATTTTAGAAACCAAAGAGTGATTTATAAACAGTTACTTTATGCTTTTCATTCAATTTTGTTGCTAAAATGTAAAGATTTGTTTGCAACATTGAATACCGTGAATATTTTACTGTGTTTCTTTATGTAAGAGCTTCAGTTTTATTAATTTTCCACATTTTTTGATTTTTGAAAAAATATGACAAGAAAACAAGCTAAACTATACTAAAAGACTATAAAAGCTAGGAATAAAATGGAATTTGCACTACTTATACTTCTGATTATAAACCTTGTGATACTGGGATTTATTGCTTTAAAGATTACAAAAAGACAAGATCAAAGTATTGTGAAACAAATTGAAGAAACAATACAAATAGAACAAAAACGTGACCGTGAAACTATTAGTCAACTTTTAGAAGTATATGTGCAATCTCAAAATTCTAGCTTTAATAATTTACAGCAAACATTAAATTCGAATCAGAATTTGCTTTATAAAACTGTTAAAGACAATTTGGATAATATTTCTACTAATATTGGAAAATCTTCAGTTAATACTAATGAAAGCCTAGAAAAAGTTAGACAAACACTAGAAGAGCGCCTAGAGAAAATCCAAAACACTAATGTTAAAAAACTTGATGAAATGCGTCAAACAGTTGATGAAAAGCTACAAAAAACCCTCGAAGATCGCATAGCTAAATCTTTCGCTAATGTGAGTGAAAACTTAGAAAAAGTTTACAAAGGTTTAGGTGAAATGCAAACTCTAGCAACTGGTGTTGGAGATTTGAAGAAAGTTTTATCTAATGTAAAAACAAGAGGTATTTTAGGGGAATTTCAGCTAGGTGCTATTCTTGAGGAAATTTTATCTCCTGAACAGTATGACACTAATATACCGATGAAAAAAGGAAGTCGTGAAAGAGTTGAATTTGCTGTAAAACTACCAGCAGATGACGACAAGTTTATTTATTTGCCTATAGATTCAAAGTTTCCCGGTGATACCTATTCTAACTTAATAGATGCTTATGATAGTGGCGATTCTGCTTCAATACTAACCTGCGGTAAACAGCTAGAAAACGTTCTAAAACAAGAAGCAAAAGATATACATGATAAATATGTTTGCCCACCTGAAACAACAGATTTTGCTATTATGTTTTTACCTTTTGAAGGCTTATATGCTGAAGCAGTAAAGCGAGGAATGGTTGAAGTTTTGCAACGTGAGTACAAAGTCAATATTGCTGGACCTACAACTATGGCTGCGTTACTAAACAGTTTACAAATGGGATTCAAAACTTTGGCTATACAAAAACGCTCCACAGAAGTTTGGGATGTGCTATCTGCTGTCAAAGTAGAATTCAGTAAATTCGACAAACTATTAGGTGAAACTTTACGTGATATGGATAAGGTTCAAGATAAACTAAATAACCTAATAGGTGTTAGAACTAGACAAATACAGCGTAAGCTAAAGAAAGTAAGCAGTCTTGAGCA
The DNA here is from genome assembly GCF_011751945.2 of Actinomyces sp. zg-332. Taxonomy (NCBI): domain Bacteria; kingdom Bacillati; phylum Actinomycetota; class Actinomycetes; order Actinomycetales; family Actinomycetaceae; genus Tongtianella; species Tongtianella jiaweipingae. Next base: position 371,625 of record NZ_CP064951.1, on the reverse strand, counting down.
ACCTGAGTCAGCAGTGGAAATACTTGAACTAGAAGCCGATAATTCATTAGATAGTGAATTATAAACTCAGTAAATAAAGTGTGAGTTTGAAAATTTGCTAACTACCTATATTTATGCAAAGCTTGATAGCAAAATTATACATGATGTATTTGTCAGCTATTTGAAAAATGCTTACGGTGTATAAAGTATTTGGAAATGCTTATACGTGAGCCACAAGTATAAGTGAACGAAGTATAAGTGTATCTTGCGTTGCTTTGGAAAATTATAATACAAAGCTTTGGATGACTTCGAAATACTTAGATAACTATTTATTTGTACGGTAGTCACCGTCAGTATTTCGTAGCACTGGTAAGGCTATAAAATAGAAACTCTCGTTAAGATATTCTCTCTAGCGTTTACGGTACTTAGGGAATTTTCTTTATACCCATTTTCATTCTGCTGAAAAACCAATACTTACTATCTAAGACGAATCACATAGCCTAAAACTCAACTAAAAGCTCACCTAAAGATACAAAGTTTTCAAAAACAAAAATAGTACTTGTAACTTTTTATTTATCGCCCATTTTATATAAACAAAGTAATACTATAAGCCTAAATTTCATGTACCTATAAGACACCAACTAAGCATCTTGTCTTTTGGAATAATTTTTCTATCTAAAAGTATTCTATTCTAGAAACTTACTCCACACATTCGGGATAGCAAAGTAGTTTTGGGGAGCTTTTGTTCCCCATTTTACGAGTTTTGTATAATACTTATCCATGCTAAAAGTAAAACTCTAAGCATTACTTAAATTTCTAGCAAACTAACAAATTAGCTGTTTTTCTTTGAACCGAGCAAAGCTTTGGGTGATCACCTGTAATTACTCTTAGAAACCATCTTACATATTTCAATCACAGCTTTTTCTAAAGCATATTGAGGACTCTTCGAACCACCTTTTATAGCGTAATCAGTTTCTGCCATAATGCTCAAGGCATCAGCCATCGCTTTTTCAGACCACTTTCTTATAACTGGAATTAGCCTATCCACTTGCCATGGAGCCATACCAATATCACTAGCCCTCATCCTCCTACTTTGCATACCAGCTACTTTTATCAGCGACCTAATTTTAGTTGTTATACCTGCAGCTATTTGAATAGGTGCTATCCCGTTATTTAAAGCGTGTCTGAGCAAAAGAATTGCTTTATCAGCATTTCCCACAGCAATTTCATCAGCTATGTTAAAAGCGTTAGTTTCCACTCTTCCACCATAGTATCTATTTACGTCCTCTATGGTAATTTCACCTTCGACATCAAATAGAAGCTGGTTAGTAGCTGATAAAAGTCCCTCCAAATCACTTCCCAAGGCATCAACTAAGGCTTTACTAGCTTGAGCTGATATAGTTCTACCAGCTCTTTTCACATCGCTTTGAACTAAGGCTAGTTTATCTTTTGGATATTTCAGCGGTTCGCACTGGACTGTAAGAGTTTTATTCTTTTTTAGTACGTCTAGGAGCTTTTTACCTCTTACTCCCCCGCTGTGCTGAAGAATCAAGTAAATATCTGGTTGAGGGTTTTGAATATACTCAATTAAATCAGTATATAAGTCATCATTTCCTGTTTCTAAGTTTTCTATTTTAAGTACTTTACGTTCTCCAAATAATGATGGAGAAGTGTGTATATATAGTCCGCTTTTTTCATATAATCTAGAATCTATAACAGTTATCTCAGTATTTGGGTCTTGTTGTAAAGCTAAATTTATCAGTTTTTTATAGGCTCTTGAGGAAAAAACTGTTTCACTACCTTTTAGTAGCACAATCTCTGCTAATTCAACATTATTGTAAGTTACTTCAGCCATTTTCCCTCTTGCCTCTTACAGCTATATATCACTTCATTAAGTATATACTTTTTCTGTATAGATTATCAGTTACCTATTTACCGTAAAATATATACAAAAGAATTTATATTATTTGTATTTGATAGTTTATATAACTTATATTTTAGTATATTCTTTGTTATTTTCGGTGTGGGATTCAAGTCTTATTTTATATTCTTTTTTCATTAGGCTATATAGGTAATATGAAAAAATAGGTATGGAACACATAATAATAAAAGTTATTATTTCATATTTTCCTTTTCCCCATTCAAGTGTTGACATAGGAATAGAATCTAAGAATATTACTATCTCATAAATAATGTAAGTTATTACACTAGCTAAAGCATAAAAGAAGTTCCCAATGAATGCTGGCATAATACTTATCATTATTCCTAGAATTGTAACTATTGAAGCTAAAGGTGTTATTAGAAAGTTAGCCACTACTCCTAGGATAGAAATCTTAGAATTATAAATTAATAGTATTGGTGTAGTAAATATTTGTGCAGTTACGCTAACTAGTATTGGGGCTAGGAAACTTTCACGAACTGTAATTTTTTGTTGTATGAAGCCAATAGCAGGTTTTACAAATAAAATTATAGACATTGTTGAAAAAGTTGATAGTAAGAAAGAGTAGTCAACGGCAAATAGTGGATTATAAATAAGAAATCCTAAAAATATCATAGAAAAAATATGAGTTGTTTTTCTCTGATTACCACTCATTGTCGCGCTAAATGCTAGTATTCCCATCAATATACTTCTAATTATTGGCACTAAAGGACCGATAAGAAATATTAAAAATATATACGCTAATATTATAACTATCGTTCTTAGTTTAGGAGCTAGAAAAAATAATATAGAATTTAGAAAAAGCGTAATCATACATAGATGTGTACCAGAAACACTCATTAAATGTATCGTATTTGTATCTTTCATCTTTTGAATTAGTGAGTTTGGGATATAATTCGTGTTCCCTACACTCATACCTAAAATTAATGGCTGATATTGACTGCTCGTATCCAAGGCATACAGAATTTTATTACGCATTTTTTGAGCAGTTTTCCATATAAAGTTACTTTCACTTATCGTTTCAACTGCACTTGTTTTTACGGGGGCGTACTGTTTCTTAATATAGGCGTCACTAAGAATAACTGTCTCACCAAAATTAGGATTTTTGCTACTTGAAGAATCATATCTATCGTACTTTTTTACCCTGTGTGTTTTGCTAGGTATTTTTTCGTTATTTTTTACAAATATGCTTACCCATTGCGAATAAAAGTCTCCAATTTTTATATTTCCTTTAAAAGCTATAGTTGTCCCCGGTGTGTATATTTTTTCTAACTGATAAGTTTTTAGATTCGTTTCAATAGTGTTTTCTTTTTGATTATCAGATGACTTAGTTCCTAAAATTAGTAAAGCATCAAAATTTTCAACTTCATATATTTGATTACTGTCTCTTATGTGAGTAATCGTAACTACAGTTTTATACCCATTAGTAGTTTTACTTAAATACTGTTTGACTCTACCTATAAAGACTTTGTTCTTATCTAGTTTTTCAATGCTCAATTTTTCACCTGTATCAGCATAACGAGTTATTGGGGGTAAATTTTGTTTCTTCTCCTTCCTATTCCTCTTCCATTTCAGTGTCGTTATATTATTGTGTGTTACATATTTTTCTTGTTTTATTTTCACCTCTTTATCATGTATTTTTCTATAATTTATTGCTGTAAAAGACCCCTCATTTTTCTTATAAAAATTATTCCTCCCCTCACTAAAGTTTTTAACGTTCAATTTAGTATCACTGACTATATTTTTATAAGTTATTTCGTTATCTTTATTCTTTTCATTCCATTGGACAGCATCTTGTACTGCCTTATGCATAAGATTATTTGAAATTTGTATAAAATTAGTCTGTTTATAACGCTTCCCAGTATATTTTCCAATACTATTTATAAAGTTACCCTCGTTATTTGACCTTATACTGTTCTTCAGATAAGCACTATTACTTTTATTTACACCCGTATTTTGCACAGCAAAAGTATTTCGTAACCTATCGTATTTGTTTTTGGAAATATTTATATTTATGCTCACAACTAGACATAAAAATAATACAAAGCATATGAAAAATACTACTTTACCGTTTTCACTCTTTCCTCTTATTCCATATCCTGACTTATTTTTAATGTACTCAATAAAAACAGCAACTAAGCTTGCTATGAGAAATAATAAAGTAACGTAAATGAAAACCTTTATGTGGTCTACAAAAAGTATTAAAACTAATGAATATATAAACACTAATATAGTTGGTAGTAATAAACGCAAATCATAACTTTCACCATTTTCTTTTACAGCGTTTTTACTTCCAAAACTAAAATCATCATCTATAGATTTATCGCTTTCATTTCGTTTTTTATTTGCAATCAAAGAATACTTTTCAAATACTTTTACTCTCATTCTGTTTTTCATATTTATATTGCTTTCAAGAGTGTTCAAGGCTCAATTTCGTTCTTTATTTTCTCGAACAAGGACTCTCCTATGCCTTTTACTTGTAGCAGTTCCGTAACAGATCTAAACGCTCCTTTACTTTTCCTATATTTAATTATTCGTTCAGCTATTTTTTCACCAATACCATTCAAAGACTCTAGCTGTTCTTTCGTAGCATTTGATAAAGATACTCTTCCTGTCCCTTTTGGTAAACTGTTATTTATTCCATTCGGCTTATCGCTGTAGCCCTCAGCATTAGTATCTACAGTACTTTTAGTACCAAAAACATACTTTTGGCCATCTTTTACCTCAACAGCTAAATTATGTTCTAGTAAATTAGCGTTTTCTTTAGCCCCACCAGCTAGTTCCAAACACTCATATAGCCTAGATCCTCGTTTTACTTTAATAACTCCAGGGTGATTTACTTCACCAGCTATGTATATATAAAGATATTGTGATGAATCAGTTTTGACTTTGTTACTTTTAGAAGACTTCTTGGTATGCAAAAATTTTTGCTCAAGATTTTCTCCTTTCAGTACCGTAGTGTTTATTGATTGACCAGCCCATAGAAAATAGTTAACACAACAAATAGCAACAATAAATATAAATACACTTACTACGAATACTATTAGTATCTTTCTAGTAGGAAATAATTTGATAAAAGTTTTTATTCTCATACATTGAAAATACCCCATTGTGGAATACAAATATTAAAAAATTTATAAAATGTGGATAACTAACTATCTGTGGATTATTTTCAACATAGCTAAACAAATTATGCAAAGCTACAAATATTTTCATTCGTACATCAATAAACTCAATACACAACTAATAAAAGCGCGTTCAATAAATGCTATAAACTTAGACACAAATGTTCACATTCAAAAACTAATTAAATAAAACTAGGTCGGAGCAAGTAAACCCCGACCTATTAGTTAGATAACTGTTATATACATGACCTTTTATAAAAGTAAATATACACAAATAAAAGCTTATTTACCTGGCACAACATTTACCAATTTAGGTGCACGCACAATAACTTTCATTGGTTCTTTACCCTCTAAGTGCTTCACAACAACTTCATTAGAAAGTACCAGTTCTTCCAAATCTTTAGGATCAATTGAAGGAGAAACCTCAATTTTTCCTCTCAATTTACCAGCTATTTGAATGATACAAGTAACACTATCTTCAACTAGCTTAGATTCGTCAGCAACTGGGAACTGTGCATAAACCACGCTTTCATCATGTCCTAGCTTACTCCACAATTCTTCAGCAATATGAGGAGCTACTGGAGCAATAATCTTAACCAAAGTTTCAGCAGCTACACGTGGAATAACATCGTAAGCTGTCAAGTGATTGTTCAAGACGATAGCTTTAGCAATTGCAGTATTCACACGCATATTGTCGTATTCTTGAGTGACATCAGCAATTGTACGTGCCATCAAACGAGCAGTCTTGTCATCTGGCTGTTCATCAACAACAAGTAGCTCATCAGTGTTTTCATCGACAATATTCCTCCACAAACGCTGTAAGAAACGCTGTGCTCCAACAACTGCTCTTGTATCCCAAGGACGAGAAACATCTAAAGGTCCCATTGACATTTCGTAGACACGGAATGTGTCAGCCCCATACTGTTTACACATATCATCAGGAGTAACAATATTCTTTAGAGACTTACCCATCTTGCCGTATTCACGGTTTACAGGTTCACCTCTATATGTAAATCCATTTTGCTCATCACCTTCAACTTCATCAGCTGGAACGTATTGTCCCCTAGAGTCAGTATAAGCATAGGCTTGAACATATCCTTGGTTGAATAACTTGTGGAACGGTTCGCATGAAGAAACGTATCCCAAATCATACAAAACTTTATGCCAGAAACGTGAATATAGTAGGTGCAAAACAGCGTGTTCAACGCCACCAACATAAAGGTCAGCACCACCTGAAATATTTGTTCCGTGTGGTCCCATCCAGTACTTTTCGTTCTCGCTAGCAACTAGTTCTTCATCGTTTTGTGGGTCTAGATAGCGTAGTTCGTACCAGCATGATCCTGCCCAGTTAGGCATAGTGTTCATATCTCTATAATATGTCTTTACACCATCACCTAAGTCTAGTTCAACTTGAATCCATTCTTTGGCTCTACCTAAAGGTGGCTCAGGTTTAGAGTCGGCGTCTTGTGGATCAAATGTGCGTGGTAAGAAGTTGTCAATTTCTGGTAGGGTAACTGGTAGCATTGACTCAGGTAGGCTGTGAACTTGTCCTTCTTCATCGTAAACTACTGGGAATGGTTCACCCCAATAACGTTGACGAGAAAATAGCCAGTCACGTAAACGGTAGGTTACTGTTGCTTTACCTATGTTTTTTTCTTCTAAATAAGCAATTACTTTAGCTTTAGCACTTTCTTTATCCAAACCGTTTAGATCAATTTCTGCATTAGCAGAGTTGACTACTATACCTTCACCTGTCCAAGCTTGGTCACTTGGGTGATTTTCAGGCACTTGAATAGTGTTTTTGATAGGTAGCTCAAATTTAGTAGCAAATTCAAAGTCACGTTCATCATGTGCTGGAACAGCCATAATAGCACCAGTTCCGTAGCCCATTAATACGTAGTCAGCAGCAAAAACTGGTATTTGTTCACCATTTAGTGGGTTAGTTGCATAATAGCCTGTAAAAATACCTGTTTTTTGGCGTGACTCATCTGAGCGTTCAATATCTGTCTTATTTAGGGTTTCTTGACGATATTTTTCAAGGGCTTGCGCTGGTGTAGTATATCCGTTAGTCCAAGGCTGTTTTGTGCCTTCAGGCCAGCTCATTGGAAGATCTAGGTTTCCTGATTCATCAGTCAAAATAGGATGGTCAGGAGCAACTACCATGAAAGAGGCACCAAATAGTGTATCTGGACGGGTTGTATAGACTTCTAGTGGAGTTTTTACTCCTTGCTTGTCAACTTCAAATGTTACTGTAGCTCCAGTGGATTTACCTATCCAGTTCCTTTGCATTGAACGGACTTTTTCTGGCCAATCAATTAGGTCTAAGTCCTCTACTAAGCGGTCTCCATAAGCTGTAATTCTCATCATCCATTGGCGTAGTGCTGATTTGAACACTGGGAAATTACCGCGTTCACTCTTACCATCAGCAGTTACTTCTTCGTTGGCTAAAACTGTTCCTAGCCCTGGACACCAGTTGACTGGAGCATGAGATACATAAGCTAAACGGTAAGAATCAATAATTTCATTTTGTTCAGCTTTTGTAAGTTCTGCCCATTCTTTGCCATTTTCAGGCTTTCTAATACCACTTGTATATTCTTCAACTAGCTCGCTAATTGGTCTAGCACTACCTTTTTTACCATCATGACGTGTGGCTTGTGGATCATAAAAAGCGTTAAAAATCTTCAAGAATACCCATTGCGTCCATTTCACGTATTCATCATCTGTGGTTGATATTACGCGTCTTTGATCGTGTCCCAAACCAAGTTGACGTAACTGACGTTGCATATTTGCAATATTTTCTTCAGTAGTAAGTCTTGGGTGTTGACCAGTTTGCACAGCATATTGTTCAGCAGGTAACCCGAATGCGTCATATCCCAAAGTATGTAGAACGTTTTTACCACGCATACGTTGATAGCGTCCAACAACATCTGTTGCAATGTAGCCTAGTGGGTGTCCTACGTGTAAGCCTTTACCAGATGGAAACGGGAACATATCGAGGAGATAGAAACGTTCTTTTTCCGCCTTTGAGCCTTTGAGATTTCCGACCGGATTATCAGCATTATATGTGCCATCGTTTTCCCATTTATCTTGCCAATATTTTTCAATCTCATTTGCTTTTTCGACTGTGTAACGATAAGCAAACATATCGTTATTAGGCTCAGACATTTTTCTCCTCGTTATAAATGTGTATTTGATTATTTTACCCGTTCATTATACGCTAGTTTCCTTTTGAGTTTGTAGTATTTGTTCAAGATTTTATGCTTTATATACTTTTATCTTTATATGTAATAGTCCTAGTTTACGCGTATTCAAGAAGGTATTATCTTCCAGATTTATTTATTTGTTCTATAATGGAGGTATTGTATTTTATATGTTAGCGAGAATTCATGTTAGATAAAGAACTTTTTGTGGGTTTTGATACTGAGACAACTGGTGTTAATTACTATGAGGATAAGATTGTAACTGCTGCTCTAGTTTTCTACGATTTTTCTTCAAAAAACGCACAGAGGGTTCATAATTGGCTTGCAGATCCAGGTATCGAAATTTCTCCACAAGCCAGCGCTGTAAATGGTATTACCACTGAGTATGCTAGAGAACATGGGCGTCCTTTAAATGATGTTTTACTAGAAATACGTGATACTTTAATTGCCGCCATAAAGGACGATATCCCTATTGTTATTTTCAACGCTAACTTTGATTTGAGTATTTTGCATAATAATTTGCGCTCAGCGGGGCTTGAAACTATTGAAGATATCCTTGGTGAAGATGTTTACAATGTCCTTGATCCTTTGGTGATTGACCGTGCCGTAGATAAATATCGCAGAGGAAAGCGTACGCTGGAATCGATGATGAATTTTTATGGAGTAACTCAACGTGATGCGCTACATGATGCACAGGTTGACACTGAAGTAATGCTAGAAGTTTTAGATAAAATTTTTGATAAGCACCCTGTACTAGATACTTTTTCTGCTGAAGAACTACATAGCTGGCAAAAAGATGCATATAAAAACTGGGCTGAGGGATATAATTCTTGGTTAGCTAAATCTGGAAAACCAGCCAATGTATCAGGTGTATGGCCAGTAAAAATGTAACACTTATTTCTGATTTTTGTTACTTTTAATTTTTAGTCTGCAAATATTTTTATGATTCTAGGCTGATTTCTCCTCACTATATAATTAGTGGGGTTTCAGCACTTTGGCTTTATTCCTTGATGTTATAAGGTTCCGTAATATTATTTTATAAACTTACCTTTGTTTTTCATAAGGTCTTTTAGTCAATAATATAAATTACACTTTTATATAGGTTTCATTAAAGAATCATCTACTTAGTAAAAATTACACTTACAACAAGCAAACCAATTTATCAAATCTTAACGAAACATTTAGCTAAAATAAAGCAAATATTTTTGCCAACTCTACCTTTGGAATATTACAATCAAGAAAACTAATACTCAGTGACGAGTATTAGTAAGTGTAATAGTAAAACTATTACTCACGCAAAAGGAGTCAAAATGTTTAAAAAAATATTATCATCACTATTACTTTTTGGCTTAGTGTTTTTTGGTTACGCAGGAATAGCAAATGCAGAAGATATAAATATAAGTCATTATAGTAATAATACATCTACGATTGAGCAATTTGAAAAACTAGCTCAACCGTATCTAAAAACATATATAAATGTAAAAGTAATCGACACAGATAAAGCCCGAGAAGACAAAGCCTCATCAGACTTCCTAATATCTGCAGAATTATACAACACAAAAGTACTAGCTGAAGCAGGAATAAAAGATAAAGGTGGATTCCCTCTAATAAACTACGGAAAGTATTGTGGTCCAGGAAATTCCGGTCCAGGACAACCTATAGACGACTTAGACACAGCTTGCCGCTCACATGACAGATGCTACGGACGACACGGATATTTCAATTCACAATGCGACAGGGATTTTGTAGCAACACTACGACGACTACTACCACATGCAACTAATACGTATAAACGACTATACATAGAAGCTGCTTTAGCAATCTTCGGATAGGAATCAAAATGTCCGAAAAGAAAAGCGATATACTCCAACTAGTAGTAATATCACTATCCTTGCTAGCATGTTATTTACTACACTTAATTTCTACGATGAAAGGCGTGTCGTATATCGGTGAAATATATGCATTAGTCATAGGTGGAGGACTACTAATCTGGTCTCTATACAAAAAGAATGGCGCTTTTGCCCTACTCAGCATAATACACATGCTAATACCATTCATGTTTACAATAACATGGCATACAGTAGCGCTTCTTACAGGATTCAAACCATAAATTATACAATCACTCTAATAAGTGGTGTGAAGTCTCCAAGCTTTACACCACTTCCTTTTAAAAACTAACAACAAAAATCTAAAAATAAAGTCTTCTAACCCACTACCTATAAAACCAAACCTACATGAAAGCTTCAAATATCTCATTCAACACATAACTTGTTAATAAGCATTTTGCAAAAAGCAGAAAACAAATAGACATTAAAACACTAACTCTTAAAAATAAAATTAAAGCCACAAAGTTTGCTAACCTAACCAAAAAACTAAAGCTATCTCAACTCACCTAAAAATACCTAAAATTTATCTAATAAGAAGTCTAATAACTCATTTCCATTTCTCTACACAAAACTGCTCCCAAACAAAAGCATATAGACATCAAGTAAATTTTCCACGCTTTTTCAAGAAAATACCTTTGCTCAATATTCTGAAACTCCTTCTTCTAAGAAAATACAGTCCCAAACAACAGCACCATTAGATATTTCATATTGCCGAAATGCTCTACCACACACTAATCAGTTTAAGTAAAGAAAGATTGCTCAAAATAGTGCTATTCGTAAATCTTTAACACTAAAGTTATTCCATACAAAAGCTATTTATCGCCTTTATCCTAAAGACAAGATAGTATGAGCGTATAGGCACAATGGAGTGCCTACCATATATTTTAGAAAAGAGTCCACTACGTTAAAGAAAACAACGTCACTATTACTGTTACTAAGCTTTATTTTATTTAGTTCCGTAGAAGTAGCAAACGCAAAAGATATAGATATTACTCAATATAGTAATAACACAGCCACAATTGAACAGTTTGAAAAAATAGCTGAACCATATTTAAAAACATATATAAATGTAAAAGTAATCGATACAGATAAAGCCCGAGAAGATAAAGCTTCATCAGACTTCCTAGTATCTGCAGAACTATATAATACAAAAGTACTAGCTGAAGCAGGAATAAAGGACAGAGGTGGTTTCCCTCTAGCGAACTATGGACGCTATTGCGGACCAAGAAATTCAGGACCAGAAGCACCTGTAGACGACTTAGACACAGCCTGCCGATCACATGACAGATGCTACGGACGACACGGATACGGCAACAAAAAGTGTGACAGGGATTTTGTAGCCACATTACAACGAATACTACCACATGCTCAAAACCCATTCAAACGACTATATATAAAAGCAGCGATAGCAGTATTTGGTTAGGAGTCAAAATGTCTGAAAACAAAAACAATACACTTCAACTATCACTGACTACCTTATCCTTATTTGTATGCTTTTCTTTACATATAGTATCCTTGATGAACGATGTGTCGTATATTGGTGATATATACGCTCTAGCAATAGGTGGAATACTACTAATTTGGTCTCTATACAAAAAGAATGGCGCTTTTGCCCTACTCAGCATAATACACATGCTAATACCATTCATGTTTGCAATAACATGGTATGTAGTAGAAGTTCTTACAGGATTCAAACCATAAGTTATACAATCACTCTAATAAGTGGTGTGAAGTTTTCAGACTTTGTACCACTCCCTTTTAAAAACTCAAAAAGTAACAAAATAAAAACTCTCAATACTATCTAATAATCCAATTTAATTTTTATAATAAATATCTATTCCCCAATAAAGCTACAAAATATTCAAGTTCATAAACGAGTATCACAGAGAATTTTACAAATATAATAAAGAAATTATCGTGGCATAAACATTATTTTTAAAAAGTTTTAAGTATAAAAGTAGACAAAATTACGCAAGTTCACATATAAATATCTATTATCCTAATAAATAGCAAGCAAAATTCACATTTTAAATACAAGAGGTAAGTGTCCGTTTATAACAACTTGTAATATAAAACCAAGACTATTACACCTCTATAAATAAACTATAAAGCCTATTAAACTTAAACTATATTCTCTTATAAAAGAGTTAGCTAAAAAATACAAAAATGGCTTTATATCTATGTTTTTGAAGAGAAAGTTTTTATAAATTATTTCACTAGCAAAACAGAAAAAGACTATCTTCTAAAATCTTCACATTAAGTTTAAATATAGAAAATATTACACAATACTAACCTAGTAAATATAGTATTTACATTCTACACAATCCATTTACTGAATATTAATAATATCTTTAGCTAAAATAAAGTAAATTTTTTTGTAAGCTTTACTTATGGGTAATATAATTATTACCAGTACGTACGAAGTTGCTAAATGTAGAAGTAACTGACACTAATTTAGATAGAGATAAAGATTCAAAGCTGAAAGTAGATGTTTCATCTAAATTTTCTCTATCACTAGTATCATATTACTTCTCATGCATACCCATTACCACCAAACCCCATAATCCCTTGAGCTATAACATATTTATACGGACTAATAAAACATTGACATCAATACGGTAGTACTAAACGCGACATACAATAATCTCCTTGCAGGAAATGGGCAGCTACTCCATAGAGTATTAGTAACAATTTTTAAAACCTTGATTGCACAATCACTCCATGTGGTACGGAATCCCCATAATTCCGTACCACTCTCCCTAGTATTTATATGCTTTGTTGCACAATCACTCCATGTGGTGCGAAGCCCCCCATAACCTTCGCACCACTTCCTTTTTAAGACTTATCCATATACAGACATTTCACCTTATACTAATAAGATAAACTATTAGACTGGCAAGCCAATATAATATACACATTACCTTGCTATCTTTAATGCACAAAAATACAACCTCACATTTCACATACAGTAAAGCATGAGGTTGTAAACACTAATTTATGTTTTTAAATCCAATAAAACCATAGAAAATTTATGTTAAAACAGAAGCTATAACCCAAATAATATTTGCAACAATGTGACAACCAATATGCGTAATAATTGCATATTGAATACCGTACTTTTGGTATATCACACCGAAAACTAATCCAAAACAACCGTTATAAAACAAACAACGTAATAATAATACAGGCGTAATACTACCGAACAGAAGCACAGTAGCTGGTAAGTGACCCAGTGCAAACAGCAACGCAGTAATAAAATTAGCTATAAAAAACACTTTAACAGGAATTTCTTCTTTTGATACTTTCTTGTAAAAAAGCTTCCAAATCACTAAAGCTACTAATGACATCAAAAACAAACGTATCATTATTTCTTCAACTACGCCACCATAAAATATTTCAGATAAAATCCTATTCACAGATAACGCATTATAAGTAGTTTGAATAATTGGATAATAACTACCGAAAATCCAATAATCTGAACTGAAGAAAATACCACATCCCAAAGCAACAAAAATTGTATTTACAAGCTTTGCTTTCTCTAAAACAAATGGTTTCATCAACCCTATACGATTAGATATAAAGTATCCGATTACACCGCATATAAAAGCCATAATTGTAGTCTGCAAAGTAACAGTTACAAGATAGGCAACATAACCGCCAGCTTTAGAAAGCAAAATTTTCTGTGCATCTTGAGATTGTGTATGTAATAGTTCAACAGCAGTAAAATATCCACCAATTAAGGCTGCTGGTACAACAAAAAGTGAGAGTTTTAACGCACGCTCCAGATCGCTACCCTTTTCCATAACTTTTCCTTTAAATAACTCAGTTAATTTTATAGTATTCATCTAAAGATAAATTGAGCAATATGCCAATAAGAAGACTAATAAATATTGCAATAATATTTATAAAAGCCTTCCCTCACTCCCAAAATTAGCAAACTGTTTATTAAGAAAAGACTGTTCTTAATAAACAAACGCTCTTTTACATAATCCTAATTATATCACTATCTGAAAACATACTATTATCAATATATTATGCTATTAAAAGGATTCCATTTTTAAAGATACTTTTTATTTAAAATCAAAAAGGTGGGATATTATCCCACCTTTTTGAGAAAAATTTTAGCTCTTAGACGCATAGTTAGGTGCTTCAACTATCATCTGAACATCATGAGGATGGCTTTCTTTCAAACCAGCAGGTGTGATACGTACGAAACGTCCACGCTTTTTCAATTCCTCAATATTATGAGCACCAATGTAGAACATTGATTGATGCAAACCGCCAACTAGCTGGTATATTACTGCACCTAAGCTACCTGAATAAGGAACTTGTCCCTCAATACCCTCTGGAACAATCTTATCATCAGAAGTAATATCAGCTTGGAAATAACGATCTTTAGAATAAGACTTACGACCGCGAGATGACATAGCACCAATACTACCCATACCGCGATATTTCTTGTACTGCTTACCGTTCATAAATACTAGTTGACCTGGAGATTCCTCACAACCAGCAAGAAGAGAACCTAGCATGACAGTATCAGCACCAGCAACCAAAGCCTTAGCAATATCACCAGAATACTGCAAACCACCATCAGCAATTAGAGGCACATTCGCTGGAGTACAAGCCTTGGCAGCCAAATGCACAGCAGTCAGCTGTGGCACACCGATACCAGCGACAACACGAGTAGTACAAATAGAGCCTGGACCAACACCAACTTTAACAGCGTCAGCACCAGCATCAATCAAAGCTTGAGCACCTTCAGTTGTGGCAACGTTACCACCAATAATTTCTACGCCATCAAAGAATGGGTCATTCTTCATCCTGCGAATCATATCTAGAGCTAGTTGAGCTCCAGCATTAGCAGTATCACAAACGAGGACATCTACACCAGCTTCAACAAGAGCTACTGCACGTTCCCAAGCATCTCCCCAATAACCGATAGCAGCGCCAACTACTAGGCGTCCCTTTGAGTCTTTAGTAGCATTAGGATACTTTTCAGTCTTAACAAAGTCTTTAACAGTTATCAAACCACGCAACTGACCTTCATCGTCAACAATTGGCAGTTTTTCAATCCTGTTACAAGCAAGCAAACTCTTTGCTTCTTCGCGTGAGATACCAACTCCACCAGTAATAAGTGGCATTGGTGTCATACATTCGCTTACTTTCTTTGTGCTCCACTGATCAGTTGGAACAAAACGTAAATCACGGTTAGTAATGATACCTAATAACTTGTTATTTTCATCAACTACTGGCAAGCCTGATACACGGTATTTACCACACAAAGTATCAAGTTCTTCAATAGTTGCATCAGGTGTAACAGTTACCGGATCAGAGACCATACCAGATTCTGATCTTTTAACTTGGCGAACCTGTTCAGCTTGTTCTTCGATGGATAAGTTGCGATGTAAAATACCAATTCCACCCTGACGAGCCATAGCAATAGCCATACCTGCTTCCGTAACAGTGTCCATGGCAGCTGAAAGCATAGGGATGTTTAGTGATATTTTCTTAGTAAGACGTGTTTTAGTAATTACTTCCGATGGAACAACGTCAGTCAATTCAGGTAATAGCAGGACGTCATCATAGGTTAGCCCTGTCAAAGAGAATGGATCATGTTCTTGCATATATAAACATTACATTATGTTTGAGATTTTCTCAATTTATTTAAAAAAATTTCCCCCACCCATAAGAGTGAGGGAAAAAATTTTATTAGTGTTCGACAATAGCGACTAGATCACTAACACCCATAATTAGGTATTCTTCACCGTCATACTTTACTTCTGTTCCACCGAACTTTGAGTAAATAACTACGTCGCCAACTTTTACGTCAACTGGTAGGCGGTTGCCCTTTTCGTCTAGGCGACCTGGACCTACTGCAACTACAACACCTTCGTTTGGTTTTTCTGTTGCAGCATCAGGAATAACTAGACCTGATGATGTAACTTTTTCTGCCTTGACCTGCTGTAGCACAACACGATCTTCTAGTGGTTTAATGGAAACCGACACTTCGGCTCCCCTTTCCTTAATAAACTTGCATTACCTATCACAACTTTTGCAGTCGCGGATAACAAAAACTGTGACCTATGAGAATTAACTCACTCAAGAGATATTCTACACTAAAAATTAGCACTCAAGCAATGCGAGTGCCAATATTGTAAAATATATTAACTGTCCTATTAATCACATTGAGAAAAAATGAGTAAAAACATTTTACTAGCCCCTAAAGCACAAGAATTGTATGAAAAATTACTGTTAGAACAAACACAATTCTTCTTATCCAACAAAGAAAATAACAAAATATCTGAAAGCATATATAACCCTAAACTTTTAGCATCAAGTTTTATACCTCCAGCCCAAATACAAACTTTACGTAAAACCTATGGAGCTGAAATAGTATCTGCAGTACTTACACAACTAGACTTACAAAAACAAGCTTTCATAAAACACGGTGAAGAACTTAAAAATGTTTTATTTCTAAGAACTTCACTCGAACAATCTACCAGATACATAATATCCAAAATACACGCTAAACGATTCATAAAATCTGCTCCCGAGAAAATAGGTGACCTAGGCTGCGGAGTCGCAATAGATACTATAGGGCTATGTAATGCTTATTTAGAACGTAAAAAAGTAATAAATGACAAACAAGAAACAGCACAAACGCAATCTAGTACAAAAGAAAATCTGTTTTCAATAAAAGCATACGAATTAGAAGAAGAAGTATTTGAAATAGCAAAACATAATTTACGACACTATGATTTTGCAGAAGTTAGAAATGAAGACATCAACAGTATAGACTTTGAAAAAGAAAATTTTACTGCTGTTTACGCAGATCCTGCTAGACGTAAAAACGGCAAAAGACTAATGAATCCTGCTGATTGGTCCCCTTCTTTAGACACAATATACGGTTGGATTAAACACTGCCCGAATGTAGGAGCAAAAATTGCTCCAGGAATAGACTATAAATTTTTACACCCAGATAGCGAAACTAACTGGCTAAGCATAAACGGAGAATTAGTAGAAGCAAGCATATGGTTTGGAGACTTGAAAAACCACACTGGCAAAACAGCAACCGTAATAAAGACAGATAAATACAACAAAGTTACATACTCTAAGACTCATAGCTTCGACAACAACTCCACTGGTCCATCGCAAGAAGTAGAAACAACCGACTTGCCAATTGCTAAAAACTTATACATAACCGAGGTAGATCCTGCAATACTTAGAGCAAACGGTCTAAGCTGGGTCGCTAATAAAATAAATGGAAAGTTAATTAGTGACAATATTTCCTACCTAGTAACTCAAGAAACCTGCAAAAACACTGATATACTTCCCCTAATAAAACAGTGGGAAATAATAGACTATTGCAACCTGAAAACGAAGAAAATCAACGAATTATTACAGCAACACAATATAGGTAGCTTAGAAATCAAAAAACGAGGCACCGACATCTCACCTGATATCTTACGAAAAGGACTAAAACTCAAAGGAAAAGAAAAAAGTACAATATTTCTTACAAGATACGATTCTAAGCACATCGCTTTACTTGCAAAACAAATATAATACTTACTAATTACTCGTTGGGAGTTTATAAATGTTTTACCTATTCCCTAGTGTTTTCAAGCATTTTAAGCATTCTTAACGAGCTTACCTTTGAAAATATAAATGCACTACATACAAGGCTGAGTCAAAGGCATCGAAGAGTCAGGACCAAATTCTAAACCAGAAGGAGCGCCCCCTGCACGCACCAATGCAGAGCCTAGACTTGCAATTTGTGCGCCGTTATCTGTACAAAAACGTAAAGGAGGCATGCGCACAGTTATACCAGCTTGCCCAGCTCTTTCGGTAAGTAGCTCTCGCAGGCGAGAATTAGCTGAATATCCCCCACCAACAACGATCGTGTCGCAGCCAAATTCTAGGCACGCCGCAACTGCTTTTGATGTCAATGAATCGTTAATTGATTCACTGAAACTAGCACAAATATCCTCAACGCAAATTTCGCTACCACTTTCTCTCAAGCCCTCAACATAGCGTGCAACAGCTGTTTTCAGACCAGAGAAAGAGAAGTTAAAACGGTGGCGTTCCTTATCCTTACCAGCATGTAAACCCCGAGGGAATATAATAGCTTGCTTATCCCCACTCTGGCTCAAACGATCTACGTGTGGACCTGCAGGATATGGCAAACCTAAAAGCCTACCAACTTTGTCAAAGGCCTCACCAGCAGCATCATCTAAAGTCCCACCAAGCTCAACGATATCATTAGCAATATTATTAACTAACAAAAGATTAGAATGTCCACCAGAGACAATCAAACCTATGAATTTATCAGGGAAAGGCCCATCAACTAGCTCATCGACGCATAAATGACCAATAACGTGATTTACCCCATAAATCGGCTTATTTAAAGCAACAGCTAAAGTTTTAGCAGCTGAAATTCCCACAGTTAAAGAACCAACTAAACCAGGACCAGCAGCACAAGCAATAGCGTCAACTTCAGATAAATCAACACCTGTTTTTTCCAAAACAGCTTCCAGAGTGGGTAAAAACGACTCCAAGTGAGCTCTTGAAGCAATTTCCGGGATAATTCCCCCGTACCTAGCGTGTTCGTTCATTGATGAAGCAGTTACATCCGTGAGTAAAGTTCTACCTCGAACTAATGCTACACCAGTCTCGTCACAAGTAGATTCGATTCCCAATACTAAAGGCTCACTCACGAATTTCACCTATCTTCACATCAATTTTTGAAAAGTGTCAAAAATGCAAAATCTATAAGAAATTTCGATAAAATCTCAAATAATTTTACCTGTCAATTATATTCTTATTTCTACTTTTTCTCTATAACAGCTCTTTTATAAAACAACAGTAAGTTTTTGCGATATAGCTAACTAGCAAAACCACTGAAAATATTTTGAATTTACAGTTGTTGTAGTTGTTATATGAACATATTTACATCGTTCAATGTACTATATCCTTATTGTATATTACGATTATAAACTTATAGTTTACTTGCATAAAAACACTACAACCCACATTTTATAAATAGTATAAACTTAGAAGTTTATTTTATATTAAAGAAGAAACAATAAACCTAGATATAAACCAATAAGCACTAAAAATGAAATAACATATCTAAATAAAATACGAAAAGTATAAATGGGGCATTTGCTAAAAATACCCCACTAAAACTATTTACCTTTTATGGCTGCTTTCGCTAGTTGTCTATTCAGATTAGCTATAGTTTCTAGCGGAACTGATTTAGGACATACAGCAGCACATTCACCAAAGTTAGTACAAGAGCCAAATCCCTCTTGATCGTGGACATTTAGCATATTTACTACACGATCTAAGTTCTCGACCCTTCCTTGTGGAAGTAGTCCTAAATGCGTAATTTTTGCTGCTGTGAAAAGCATAGCTGAAGCATTAGGACACGCTGCTACACAAGCTCCACAACCAATACAAGCTGCTGCTTCAAAAGCTCGATCTGCATTTTCTTTAGGGACAGGAATAGAATGTGCGTCTGGAGCTGAACCTGTGTTTACGCTAATGTAACCTCCTGCTTGCACAATACGATCTAAAGCACTACGGTCTACAATTAGGTCCTTAATTATAGGAAACCCTTTTGCGCGCCATGGTTCGATGGTTATACAGTCTCCGTCTTTAAAGTGACGCATATGCAACTGACACGTAGTAGTACGTTCTGGACCATGTGCATAACCATTGATTACAACACCACATTGCCCACAAATGCCTTCGCGACAATCAGAGTCAAAAGCAACAGGTTCTTGCCCACGCACAAACAGTTCTTCATTCAAAACGTCAAGCATTTCCAAGAAAGACATATGCTCATTTATTCCACGTAATTCATATTCGTGAATAGCACCTTTGTCTTTAGGAGAAGCCTGCCTCCATATTCTCAATGTAATATTCACTTGTAACTCCGTTGTTTCAACTCAATATCCTTATAAATTAAATCTTCCTTATGTAGGACTGGAGGCTTATTTTCTCCTCCAAATTCCCAAGCAGCGACATAAGTATATTCATCATCATGACGTAAAGCTTCGCCCTCTTCAGTTTGAGACTCTGCCCTAAAGTGACCTCCGCACGATTCTTTACGGTGTAAAGCATCTATACACATTAACTCAGCAAGTTCTAGGAAATCCCCAACACGTCCAGCTTTTTCTAGAGACTGATTTAACTCGTTTTTACCACCTGGAACTTTGATATTAGTCCAAAACTCTTGACGTAATTCACGGATTTTTTCTATAGCTTTCCTTAGCCCAGCATCAGTGCGTTCCATACCGCAGTATTCCCACATAATTTGCCCTAATTCTTTATGGAAAGAATCAGCAGACCTATTTCCATCTATAGAAATTAGCTTATCGAACTTATCTTGAGCCTCAAATAGTGCTTTAGTAACTTCAGGATGGTTCTCATCTATCTTTTCAAAAGGACCACCAGCTAAATAATCATTTATTGTATTAGGTAGCACAAAGTATCCGTCAGCTAAACCTTGCATTAGAGCAGACGCTCCTAATCGGTTAGCACCATGGTCCGAGAAATTAGCTTCACCCGCTACAAATAGTCCAGGAATGGAAGACTGTAAATCATAATCTACCCATAGCCCACCCATTGTATAATGCACAGCAGGATAAATACGCATTGGAACTTCGTAAGGATTTTCACCAGTAATACGCTCATACATATCGAATAAGTTCCCGTATTTTTCGCTTACTTTATCTCGTCCCATGCGTTCAATTGCTTCAGCAAAGTCAAGGTATACTCCACGACCAGCAGGTCCTACTCCTCGACCTTCATCACACACATTTTTAGCTTGGCGTGAAGCAATATCGCGTGGAACTAAATTACCGAAAGCTGGATATATGCGTTCTAGATAGTAGTCACGGTCTTCTTCAGGAATGTCACGTGGATCTTTTGAGCAATCTTCAGCTTTCTTAGGAACCCATATACGTCCATCGTTTCTCAAAGATTCACTCATCAAAGTTAGTTTAGATTGATAGTCCCCAGAAACTGGAATACACGTTGGGTGAATTTGTGTGTAGCAAGGGTTGGCAAAGTATGCTCCTTTTCTGTGAGCACGCCAAATAGCTGTAGCATTACACCCCATAGCATTAGTAGATAGGAAGAATACATTTGAATACCCACCACTAGCTAAAACAACTGCGTCAGCTGTGTGTACTTCTAATTCACCTGTAACCATATCTCTAGCAATAATACCCCTAGCTTTGCCATCGATTACAAGCAATTCAACCATTTCATGACGGTTATATGATTTTACTGTTCCAGCACTAACTTGTCGCTGTAAAGCTTGATAAGCGCCTATCAAGAGTTGCTGACCAGTTTGTCCGCGCGCATAAAATGTGCGAGAAACCTGAACTCCACCAAATGATCGGTTATCCAGCAGTCCTCCGTATTCACGAGCAAAAGGAACCCCTTGAGCAACACATTGATCAATTATGTTAGCGCTAACTTCTGCTAGACGGTAAACGTTATTTTCCCTAGCTCTATAGTCTCCACCTTTTACTGTGTCATAAAAAAGTCTATATACAGAGTCATTATCGTTTCTGTAGTTCTTAGCAGCATTTATACCACCTTGTGCAGCAATAGAATGCGCACGCCTTGCTGAGTCCTGATAGAAAAATACTTTTACGTTATACCCTGCTTCTCCAAGCGTTGCTGAAGCAGCCCCACCAGCAAGTCCTGTCCCAACGACTATAATGTTGAGCTTTCTGCGGTTAGCTGGGTTGACTAGACGAGCGTTGAACTTGCGTCTTTCCCAGCGTTTGTCAATAGGAACATCCATAGGAGCCTTAGTGTCAGCAATCTTATCTCCCAAATAGTATGTTCCATCAACTAAGTCATTCAATTCTTTATCCATTTTGACCACCTTATTGAATAAAACCTAGCAAAATAGCAGTAGGTGGCGCCATAAAAGCAGTAAATAATGCCAAGGCAACCAATGTAGCAATAGCACGAATAATTGATTGCATATTACGTCTGTTAAATCCTAAGCTTTGTAATGCAGAAGCCACACCATGCCATACGTGAAGTGATAAGAAAATTAAAGCTAGTAAATATATAATCCAAACATACCATTCTTGGAAAGACATAATCATACGCATATAAGGTGTAGTATTTGCGTAACTACCACCTAATTCAATATGTAAAGTTGTAAAGTGTAGTATATGGAAGATTATGAACAGGACTAAGAAAGTGCCACCTATACGCATAGTATGAGCAGCATAGGTATTAGCAATATTCTTTTTCACAACGTATTTAGATGAACGTGCCTTCTTTGATTTTATAGTCAAATGCATAGCACAGCTAACGTGCAAAAGCACAGCTAATAGCAAAGCAACTCTCAAAATCCACAGCATACCTTCATGAGGTAAAATTGGTTCACCAATAGTACGTAAGTGTTCAGCATAACCATCGTAAGCTTGCTTGCCTTCAAACATTTTCAAGTTACCATAAGCATGCATGACAACAAAAAACGCCAAAAATAAACCTGTGACTGCCATTATTTGTTTCATAAAAACACTGGTAGTCCAAGCTCTGTTTTTAAAAATACTCTTTTTTTCTTTCACAATATAAGCCTATACCTTTTTAAGGAAAAATTTACATATAAACTTTAAAATAAGAAAAATTTAAATATAAAATCCCTAAGAAAATACTGATATATCAACGCTTTTATGAGTGGTTTTAAAATGAAATATTCTCGTTTACAAAGTGTATCTAGAGAAAATAAAATCATTTTTAAATACATTTACGCAATAGCGTTATTATTAAAATTAGAAATGAGTATTTTATGCATAAAAATTTTATGATGAGTAGAAAATAAACAAATTTATAATATTTAAAATCAACTGTCAGCAAATTATATGCTCAGTTACACAAAGCATTAAAATACATACATTACGATATTTGCTAACGATATAACAAAATTATAAAGTTTTGCTGGACAGTCAGTTAGAGAGTATTTCTGCTCCGACTACACCTATTTTGTTGATAGCACATTCCATAATTACAGCATTTTCTAACGGAGATTTGTAATAATTTTTTCTTTTACCAATTTTTTTGAAACCTAATTTTTCGTAAATATGAATAGCACCATCATTACTCTCACGAACTTCTAAGAACATTGTCCTCAATTTTAAGGAACGAGCTTTTTCTAGTAGTTCTTCTAGTAAATAAGTTGCTAGCCCCATTCCTCGGTAAGAGTCCAAAACAGCTATTGTCATTAAATCGCTGTCATTGAAAGTAGTAATACCCGCCCAAGCAACTAATTCACAAGTATTGTAATTTTCCTCTTCCAAAAACTTAGAATCAACAATAGTATACCCATAGTTTTGCTTATATTTTTCTGCAATTTCACTTTTTATAAGGGATGTACTTTCAGTTTTTAGTTCAGTACTTTCAACTGCATATAAACCTATATAGTAACGATCTGAGCTAGTTAATTCACTGAGGCAATTAGTCTTTGACCATGCTTCAAAGCTACCGAAAACTTTATGTTCCCCGGCGTAAAAACTATCTACATCAGCCTCGCCTAAGACTTTAAAAACAAAGTTATACATTTATCCACTTGCCCTATTCACATCATCAGCTATAAATATCTCATACAATTTGAAACAACGATAAAACAAGCTTCTATTTATTAGGTTCTTGCACATCAGGACGGCGTAAATACATAGGTTCACTACTAGTCATATCGATACCATTTATTTCACGTAAGTAAGCTATCCTAGCCATATTCTTAGATTCCACATATAGAGGAGCAAGTTCATTTAACGCAAAATGCCCGGAATACTTATAAGCACCTTGACCAACATTCACTATGTCTAATTCGCCATATTTATCAAATCTAGATGATACAGATTCAGGCAAATCCACACTAACATCATCAAAAGCTTTCACGTCATTTTCGCCATTAGCAATATACAAGCCAGAGTATATTTCTTTACGTCTAGCATCCGTTGCCACAAATACAGCTGGCTTACCTTTTGCTGTCTCATCTAATCCAAATAATTCATGTTCAATAGCAAAATCAAAACCTTGCAAAGCCAAGACATCTAAACTACATATCCCTAATAATGGAACTCCAGCTGTAAAAGCAGCCACCCTAGCAGTAACCAAACCAGCTCTTAAACCAGTAAAAGGGGCAGGTCCCGTGCCACAAACCACACGATCAATATTGGCTTCAGCGATATTATCCGCACCTAATTCCAGCAATACTTCAGATAGTAAAACTGCGAGCTTTTCTCCATGCATTCTAGGGTTATCCATTTTTTTATCAGAAAGCACTTGCATACTTTGGCCATCAAAATCCACAATGGATACACTAGCTCCATTAGAAGTATCGATACATAAATAACGCATAACTCACCTAAAACTTGTTAATCTATCAGTAATTATATTATAAAAAACGTGGCATATTTGGTTATTAATAATAAAAAGTGAACAAAGCACTGTGCAATACAAAAAAACATTAACTTCACAAATTAACTGCAGCTATATACTAAAGTAAAGAGTCCAAAGTTTCGTTTTCCCATCGAGGTCCAATAGGAGTAATGATTATTTCTCTCTTACCTTCGTCTACATCAGTTAAATCTACGACATTTTCATGTAAGTCCAAAGTTTTAGAATTCCCCTTAGAATACTCACCAATTTGCCTAATAATTTTTATTTCTAGACGTGACTGAGATAATCCTTCAACTTTTCCATCTCCCCATTCAACCACTGTAACTGCCTCATCAATAGATGAATCTAAATCTAAAGTCTCTAAATCATCCAGTGAAGTAATTCTATAAGCGTCAACGTGTATCAAATTAGGGCCATCAACCAAAGAAGGGTGTGCTCTAGCTACAATAAAGGTAGGTGAAGAAACTTGTCCACGTACATTCAGTCCAATACCCAATCCTTGAGTAAAAGTAGTTTTCCCAGCCCCTAAATCTCCAGAAAGCATAATTAAGTCACCAAAGCGTAATTTATGTGATAAATTTTTCGCAATAGCTTGAGTTTCTTCAACTTCATTTACTACATATCTAAAAGAATTATTCTCAGCTTGTTCACTCATATCTTACCTACACTACTTATTCAGATAAACAGTTTTTATACGTCCATTTATTTTTGTAACTATCTCATAGTTAATAGTTTGTGCATTTGCAGCTAAATCATCAGCAGTTACTAAATCACCGATAATTTTAACAGTTGCTCCTGCCGCAATATTATCTAAATTGTCTCCCAAATTTACCATAAATTGATCCATGCATATACGTCCAACTTGAGGATAAGTTTTCCCATTAATTTCTACTTCAGTATTATTTGATAATATCCTAGGCATACCGTCAGCATATCCGAAAGGCACTACAGCCACATAACTATCTTTATCAAGAGTATAAGTTCCACCATAAGAAATTTTTGTACCAGCAACAAACTTTTTGACTTGAATAACTTTTGTTTCTAGGCTCATCACTGGTTTTAACCCTAGTTGTTTACCCGTTGCTATTTGTATATTTGGAGTCAGTCCATACATAATTATTCCAGCACGCACCATGTCATAGTGTGTATCCGGGTGAAATAAAATTCCCGAGGATGCAGCTAAATGCTTGTACGGAATATGTAAGTTATTATCTTCACAAATACTTATTGCTTCTTCAAAAATATTTCTCTGATAGTTCGTGTAATCTGATTCTAATTCATCAGCACAGGCAAGGTGTGAAAAAAGACCAGTTGCAACTATATTGTCATGTCGTTTTATCTCTTTAACAAGGTGAGGTAAGTCTTGTATCTGAACACCGATTCTAGACATACCAGTGTCAACTTTAATATGCACATAAGCTTTTTTCTGGAAAACTTTTTCAGATTCATTTCCCACAACTTCAGTTTTTTTAGGGACAGATAGTTCCTCAGCCAAATTCACCTTTTCCAAAGCACAAATGACTTGTTGAAGCTGTTTTGTGTTCGAAATCGCTATATCAATATCACCTAAAATTACTTCCTGTAAGTCAGTATCTGGATCGTAAGTCCAGCAAAGCAAACGAGGATTATTCTTATCCGGTTTTTGGGCATAAAGTGGGCGTGCTATGTTCTGCTCATCTAGGTATTTACGCAAAACAAGAGCTTCACCAGTAGTTGCCACAGCCAAAAAACTAGCTCCATTTTCAAGTGAAGGAATAGCCAGCTCTTTCATTCCATGACCATAAGCATCAGCTTTCAAAACAGATAAAATCATAGTGCCATCGAGATATTTTTTTATAACATCAAAGTTATTTTTAAAAGCTGATAAATCAATAATTTTTTCAACTATTGCTTCGTCCATGACACACCTTCAATTCTTTTAATACCTTGTACAATACTAATACTAGAATTATCCGTTAGGTAGTACAATCGCAAATATTTCACACATCTTAATGTTTTCCTAAATATATTACTTTTAGAACTGTGCATTTGAAGAAGATGAGTGCCCAGCAAATTTACGAACAGCTTTTTCAGGAGCAAATTTCATTAAAAAGTAAGCTACTTTGTATTTCCAATTAGGCACAACGATAACTTTGCCTCTATTTAGTCCTTCAAGCGAATCTTCAACCACTTCTTCAACATTACACCACAAATACTTTGGCCATCTTGCATCTTTTATACTAGGAGCATTATGAAAGTTGGTACGCACTAATCCAGGACATAAAGCTGAAACATAAATACCATGAGCTTGAACTTCAGTTGCCAGTGACTTAGTAAAAGTTACAACCCAAGATTTTGCTGAAGCATAAGTACCCATAGCGCTAAAAGCTGCAACGGAAGCAACATTTATTATGGCTCCCCTCTTCCTCTTCTTCATAGAATGCACAGCAGCATGACTTAGCTTAAGAGTGGTTTCTACTAATACTTTCAGACCATAAATCTCTCTATCTAAATCCCCATCTACAAAAGGCTGAGCTATAGCAAATCCAGCATTATTTACGAGCAAATCTATAGGGTTTTCTGTATCTTTCAAGCGTTTTATAACTTTGTCTATATCTTTTTGCTGAGATAAATCTGCAACTATCACCTGCGTTTGCACTCCCATAATCTGATGGATATCTTCAGCAAGTCTTTGTAGCTTTTCTTCATTCCTAGCAACTAAAACTACGTTATGACCTCTGGAGGCTATTTGCCAACAAAATTCTTCCCCTATCCCACTTGAAGCTCCTGTAACTAAAGCTGTGCCAATACGTGTTTTAGGGTCAAAAATTCGCCTATTCAAGTTCAAAAGATTTTCACCACGTACTCTGTCTATTTCGTTTGGAAGAATTTCGTCTTTACACGTCATGCTTATCCTTGTCTCTATAGTTTCAAATTATTAGTTTTCATTGCTTATATTGTGTTTAGCTGATAATTCATCATTTAGTTTATTCCACTTTTGTCTATGTTCAATGTTGTATTTCTTTTCTCCAAGAAAAATATTGTAGGTTTGCTTATCAAGATCTATAAAGAGATACGAGCCTGCACTGCCAAAATGACCAAAGCTACGTTTAGAAGAAAGATTTCCCATCCAATGGTTAGTTTTACTCCCCTTGAGTTCAAATCCTAAGCCCCAAGCATGGTCATCAATTTCTAACATAGTGTTTAAATAAATTCCCGGTAAGAACAAATATTGTGTACAAGCCTTTTCTAAGAGTTTTCTAGGTATTAAAGTTGGGTTTAATAACTCTTGAGCGAATTTGCGTAAATCTTTCAAAGTAGCCCAACCATCTTTAGAAGGTTTTTTCTCATCTTTAAAAACAAAACAGTCTAAATCCAAAGGCTCAACTATTTCTTTTATAAGCAATTCCTCGTACTCTATACCTGTAATATCTGTTAAATACTCTCCAATAATTTCCATTCCAATATTTGAGTATTGCCTGTATTCACGTAAATTGTGTATGAATTCATATTTGTCAAAAGCTAATCCGCTAGTATGTGCTAATAAGTCAGCAACAGTCGCATTATTTGGCAAGAGTCTATCTTCTAGTGTTAAAAGGTTTTTATTAACCTGAATTAAAGTTAAATAAGTAGTAAAAAGCTTGGTGACAGAAGCTAATGGAAACTCCTTTTTAGTATCACCAAAGCTATATGTAACTTCACCCAATTTTCCAGTTTCATAGGCTACTTCAAAGCTAAATTCTTGCATTTTACTCTTAAAATATACGCTAAAATAACGTCTTAATTATATCTTATAAAATCAAAGCTATATAAGATTGTTACACACTTTCTTATATAGCTTTGATTATGGTTTTAATTATTAGATGTGATTTCTAGGCTATCACTTTCTTCTCGATAACTAATATCTAGGCTATCTCCATCTTTAACAGTATTACTCAAAATCTCTTTAGCCAGTTTATCCCCAATTTCTTTCTGGATTAGACGCTTTAGCGGTCTAGCGCCGTATGCTTTGTCATATCCTCTGGCTATTAAGAATTGCTTAGCCTTGTCATCAACCTTTATCTTAATGCGTCGTGATTTTAGCCTATCCATTATCTTTTGTAGCTGTAAATCAACAATCCTGCTTAGATCTTCCTGAGACAAAGGTTCAAAAATCAGCACTTCGTCTAATCTATTCAAGAACTCAGGTTTAAAATTAGCTTGCACAATTTGCATAATAGCGTCTGGTTTTTTCTCTTCTGGTATCTGCTCATCAATAATAATCGGAGTACCTAGATTTGAAGTCAAAATTAAAATAGTGTTAGTGAAGTCAACTGTACGGCCTTGTCCATCAGTCAATCTTCCATCATCAAGCACTTGCAAGAATATGTTGAAAATCTCAGGGTGAGCTTTTTCCACTTCATCTAGCAATATCACGCTATACGGTCTTCGACGAACAGCTTCAGTTAGCTGTCCACCCTCTTCATATCCCACGTATCCAGGAGGAGAACCAACTAGTCTAGAGACAGAGTGCTTGTCAGAGTATTCACTCATATCAATACGTACCATTGCGTGTTCATCATCAAATAGGAACTGAGCAAGAGATTTTGCAAGCTCAGTCTTACCCACACCTGTAGGACCTAAAAACATGAAAGAACCTGTTGGGCGATCTGGGTCAGAAATTCCAGCACGACTTCTACGAACAGCATCAGCAACAGCAGACACAGCCTTAGTCTGACCAACTAACCTGCGCGCTATTTCATCTTCCATATTTAAGAGCTTTTGCATTTCACCAGCTAAAAGCTTTCCAGTTGGAATACCAGTCCAATCCTCTATAACTTCAGCAATCTGCACAGGTCCAACTTTTTCAGCAACAAGAAGTTCTTCATCAGCGACCTCGTTTTCTTGTTCATGTATCTCAGTTGCTTCAATCTCACGTTCGATAGCTGGAATTTGCCAGTTTTGTAGTCTACCAGCTAATTCTAAGTTTCCATCACGCATAGCTAAATCAAGTTGAGTACGCAATTCATCAAGCTTTACACGTAAGTCTCCAATTTGGTTACGCGAGTGTTTTTGTGTTTCCCACTTGGACTCTAGCTCAGCCAATTGTGCTGATTTTCCAGCTATTTCTTCAAGTAGTTTATCTAGTCGTTCTTTACTTGCTTCATCATTATTTTCAGTTTGAGATAAGTATGTTTCTTCAATTTTTAGTCTATCAATTGTTCGACGCAAGTTATCTATTTCAACTGGAGAGGAATCTAGCTCCATACGCAATCTTGAAGCTGCTTCATCTATTAAATCAATAGCTTTATCAGGTAGTTGCCTACCACTTATATATCTATCAGAAAGAGTTGCAGCAGATACTAAAGCACTATCAGCAATCGTAATTTTATGGTGAGCTTCATATTTAGGTGCGATACCTCTGAGTATTGCAATCGTGTCTTCAACACTTGGTTCAGATACATATACTTGTTGGAATCTTCGCTCCAAAGCCGGATCTTTTTCTATATATTGTCTGTATTCGTCTAGGGTAGTTGCACCTATTAAGTGCAATTCACCACGAGCTAGCATAGGTTTCAACATATTGGATGCGTCCATTGATCCTTCAGAGTTAGCACCCGTACCGACAACATTGTGTAGCTCATCTATGAAAGTAATTATTTGGCCATCACTGTTTGTTATTTCGTTTAGAACTGCTTGTAGTCTCTCTTCAAACTCGCCTCTGTAACTTGCCCCAGCAACCATAGCAGTTAAATCTAAACTAACAAGTTTTCTATTTTTCAAACTATCAGGTACATCTCCTGCCACAATTCTTTGGGCTAATCCTTCAACTACTGCTGTTTTACCAACACCCGGTTCACCTATTAGAACAGGGTTATTTTTAGTCCGTCTTGATAATACTTGTATTAGCCTGCGAATTTGACTATCTCTGCCAATTATAGGGTCTAGCTTACCGCTTCTAGCTACTTCTGTTAGATCAGTGCTGTACTTTTCTAATGCTTGAAAAGTGTTTTCTGGATTTGCTGTAGTAATTTTTGTGTTACCTCTCATTATTTTTAAGTTTTCTCTCAAAGCGTTTAACTCTACTTTGTAAGTTTTTAAAATTTTCGAAGCTTTTGTTTTGCTTTGTAAAATAGCTATTAGTAGGTGTTCAGTTGAAGTATATTCATCACCGTTTTCACTAGCTTCTTTACCTGCATTATCTAGGATTTCTAAGAATTCTTTACTAGGTTGCGACGAAGAAGTATTTCCTGTAGCTGTAGGTAAATTCACTAACTCTTGCCTTATATTTCTACCAATAGCTTGTACATCAACATTGAGTGAACTTAATAGCGAAACTGCTATCCCGTCTGTTTGCTCAAGTAAGGCCTGTAACAAATGTAATGGTTCAGCTTGAGGATTGTTAGCAGCGGAGGCTGTTTGTATCGCTGCAACTAGTGCCTCTTGCGATTTAACCGTAAGTTTTTGAGTCATTTTCCCTCCTAAATGTCTAAGTATAGTTTCCCATAAAAATAAAGTTGAGTCTACTACGCTCAACTTTATTTCTACTTTTTTATCTTAGAGCGAAAGTGTTTGAACTCTATTCAAATAAAACTTACCTTACAGTAGTTACAAACCACCTAAAATTTGCCCAATAAAAACCTTACAAATAGTGGCTATAGGATAAACCATTGCATATCCAATAGCTACACGAGGATCCCCTTTAGTTATATTACTTGAGAAAGAAAGCAAAACTGATTGAGTTTGTGCTCCAGCAATAAAACCAGACAAACGAGTACCACCCATTTTCATAACATGACGCATTACCAAATATGAAAAACCACCTACAATGCTGGTGACCATAATGCCAAGCAGAAGAATCTTCCACCACATATCACTAGTGAAAGCATTCAAAATCTGACTACCACCATTTACACCAGCTTGAACTAGGAAAATGCATAGCCCTAACTCACATAAAACTTGGCAAGCAGTATACGGAATAGCAAGAGGAACCGAACCAATCTTACCCAAGTAACCAAAAATAATACCAACTAACATAGTGGCACTAGCAATACCTAGCGAAAAGTGTCCTCCCGGTAATGGGAACAAAGGTATCATTCCTACAAGCACACCAAATACAATGCCAAGCCCCAAAGCAACTGGGTTTATATCAATTAGTCCTTTAACAGAATCACCAAAATATTCATTAAGCTCTTTTATTTTATTCCAAGGAACAACTACCCTAACCCTGTCTCCTTGCTGTAAACGTAAATCAGGATCAGCAAACATATCAACATCGCCACGCCTAACTCGAGATACAGTAGCATTAAATCTACCTTCAACATTCAAATCCTTAACTTTACAGCCACTAAACTTAGGGTTAGAAATAGTAAACCTACACATATCCATTTCTGAACGGTCAGCATCTAAAGCAAACGAAGATTCATGTCCTAAAAAGTCAATCACTTCTTTAACAACTTTTTCAGAACCAACTATAGTAACTAAATCGCCTTCTCTCAAAAGTTGGTCTTCAGAAGGCAGAGAAACATGGCCATTTTCTCCATGCGCTAGACGAGGGAATTTAATTTTTGAACCATATTTTTTACTTATCTGTCCAATAGTCAAATTCAAATCACTCTCAACTCGCACAGTATGGGTATAAATCTTTTCAGGAGCATCCTTGTCTTTACGTCTATACCGCAAAGCCATATAACAGAAAATCATCATACCTAAAATGCCATAAATATAAGCAAGAGCATAACCAACGGTTGCTTCTTGTAAACTATTTGAAGCATTACCCACAGCTGAAAGCGTAGGAGTACTAGTCAAAGCCCCAGCGTAAGTACCACCAATTACAGCAGGTGACATTCCAAGCAAATAATAGCCTACGAAGTAGCAAGCCGCTGCTGAAAAAATTAGTATTAATAACAACCCAAGAATATGCCAGAAAGACTTACGCAAGATTTTAAAGAAGCTAGGCCCAGAGCTCATTCCTATAGTGAAAGTAAACAGGACCAACCCTAACGTCCCAAATTCAGCAGGAATAGATACTTCTATACCATAGTAGTGAGAAAAAGCACTATATCCCATAGAAACAAATAAGACAGCAGCTACGCCAAGACTAATTCCTCCAATCTTGACCTTACCAATTGCCATACCAATGAGTATTAAAACAAATAGAAGAAGAACTGTATTCTGAGCAAAAAAGTCAAGTATAGTACGCATAATCTCTCTAACGTAAAATTTACTGTGTACATAATATTAATATATAAATATTCACAAAACTATAGGTATATGAGAAATAATGCTTTAAATTTACTTCACTTATGGCAATTCATAAATAATCAACATAAAACTACTATACATCGTCGCACAGTTTATAATATTTTATCGATTTTAGCCTCATAATTATTTTATTCACTAAAGCCTTTACCTTGTAATACCGCAAATATCAGGACTGTATAATAAACTAACCTGAAATCTTAAAAAGATTGTGCAGGCTTCCATATTACCAAAGCACATGAATCGCCAGCTTCTTCTTTGATAGAGTAACGCATTCCTCTACGCATTGGGTGTATTCTTCCCTTAGAATCAGCTGTAAATACCCTGTTACTAGACTGTACTTGCATTTCTAGTTTCGCAATTTTAGACAAAAGATAGTCTTTTTCTTCTTCTAACTCGATTATTCTACGTATTCCTTCAAGATTTACTCCCTGCCTAGACATACGCTGAATATTTAAAAGCCTTTCAACATTTTTCAAGCTATAACGTCTACCCTTACCTTTTGTTCTACCAGGGATAACAAGTCCTAAGCGGTCATATTGACGCACAGTTTGAGGGTGCATATTAGCAAGAGCCGCAGCAACAGAAATAGGCATTAATGGCATACGCTCAATTTCTTCTTGATCATCATAATCATATTGCTCAAATTGTGTAAAAGTTAAACGAATGGTGCCATCTTCTTCTTCAAAAACATTTATTTCATCTGCAAAATTCTTAGCCATCTTATCACCACCACTATTTAACTAGTTACTTTAATATTATAAGTTCTTTTTCTCCATAAAAAGCTATTATATTTGTCACTACAATAACTCTTCACACCTTTTTGCATACCCTTTATTAGAAACTTTTGGTAACACTTATTTTCGAGAGCGCAATTATTCATTTTCTATATATACCAAGATATATTTCATATTATATGCCACTTTCATATAAATACTTAGCTTTAAGCGTTTAGGCATTTTAAAGCAAATATTGTTTTCAGCTTTTACTTCGAATACTAAAGCACAACTTTACCCGCTCTATAAAGCACTTAAACTAAATATTTCCCTAAGGCATAATATGTTCCAAAAAGCTTTCACGAGTTTTCGATTCAGCCTTGTTAACTTGTTCAGCCAACTGCTGGAGAACAACATTAGTATCATCGTCATCTATCTTAGGTAAGACAATCTGAACTTCAACGATTAAGTCACCAGTTCCTTTAGAAGTTTGCACACCTTTATTTGAAACGGTAATTCTGCTACCGCTGTCAGTTTTAGGTGGTATTGCAACATCAATTAACTCACCATTAAGCGTTGGAACTTGTATATCAGCACCAAGATAAGCTTCACTAAAACTAATCGGTGTTTTTATAACTATATCCTTACCTTCAAGTTTTAAATAAGGATCTTCTTTCACAGTAATAGTTACGACTAAGTCACCATTACTTCCACCAAATTCTCCAGGGTTACCTTTACCTGATATTTTAATTTTTTGTTTATCATTTATGCCCGCTGGAACATTTGCTGTAACCGTTTGCCCAGAAACATTTAGCTTTATCTTTGCACCTTTGATAGCTTGCCTAATGCTCAGAGTTATCTTAGCTTGCTTATCTTTACCTTTTTGAGGAGTAGCTGATTGCCTACCAGTATCTGCTTGTTCCCACATTCTACTAGCAGAACTACCATTAGAAGCAGTAGAAAATCCTCCGTTGAAAAGCCCACTAAATATGTCTTCAAAGCCACCAGCACTTCTTGTATTTCCTCGAGAAGCCCTGCCTCCTGAAAACATGGAACTGAATATGTCTTCAAAACCACCAGCACCACTACCAGCAGAAAAACGCGCACCACCACTACCCATGGTACGTAAAGCATCGTACTGTTGCCTATCTTTAGGATCAGATAATACAGCGTATGCTTCACCTATTTCTTTAAATTTCTCTTCAGCTTTTTTGTCATCAGGATTTTTATCTGGGTGATATTGACGAGCAAGTTTACGATAAGCTTTTTTAATTTCTTTATCGTCTGCGTCTTTTTTCACGCCAAGAGTGGCATAGAAATCCTTGTTAAGCCAATCTTGTGAAGCCATTTTTCCTTCTTCTCTAATTGTTACAGATGAACGAAATTTCTCAAAAATTTATAAATAGCGAATAAATCCTCATCGTGGCAATGTTTTTCTTATATGAATGGTATGAAAGCTAATTCTCCTTTTACACCAACCATATTTTGAATAGCAATTTTTGAAAACAGATAAGTTATCCCATGGAAGCCTACGAAACCTATGAAGTTAGCCTATCACAATATTTTCAGGTTATTCTGCTGAAATAAGTGTAATTATTAGCACCTTGTTGAATACTTCTGAGCTTTTATGATACTCGTTTTGCTCGTTTGCCTCATAAATATTGCTATTATTTTTTATAATAAGAATAGTCTATCCTCTTATACCAGCTTAGCTAATAATTATTCTGAAGGAGTAAATACAACAACCTTAGCAGCACGAATAATTTTATCTTCTATCTTCCAACCGCTTTGAATAATATCACCAATTTCTTCTTTGTCACTACTTGGATTTGGAGTAACTAGTAAAGCTTCATGCATATTCGGGTCAAATTCGTCATGAAAATTACCAAAGCGTTCAATTTTAAAATCAGTTTTTAAAGCTGTTTCAATTTTATTAACTATGGCAACAAATGGTCCATCGGTTAAATCTCCATGTTTCTTAGCAGCATCAATATCATCAAATACAGACAATAAGGATTCTACAACTGATTCAACTCCGGCTAACTTATAAGTAGAAATTTCAGATTTTGATCTACGCACATAATTAGAATACTCGTTTTGCAAGTTATAGTAATCAGCGTTAGATCTTGCTAGTTCATCTGTTAGTTTATCAATTTTTTCTTTTAACTCTAAGTTTTCTTCCTCTGGTGTTTTTGCACTCTCATCAGCAAGTTCACTATCTGTTGTTCCTGTTTCGTTTTCAGCACCAGATAGAGTTTCTTCAGCTTTTTGTTCGCATTCACAT
Organism: Actinomyces sp. zg-332; assembly: GCF_011751945.2. Taxonomy (NCBI): domain Bacteria; kingdom Bacillati; phylum Actinomycetota; class Actinomycetes; order Actinomycetales; family Actinomycetaceae; genus Tongtianella; species Tongtianella jiaweipingae. Next base: position 335,834 of record NZ_CP064951.1, on the reverse strand, counting down.
TGTGTTGATTCACCAGTATTATCATCTATCAAAGCTTCGCGAGTTTTCTTATCTTCAATATTGTCGTTCATTTATAGCACACCTAGTTAATAGAATTTTTAGCAGATATGTTTCTTGGGCCACCATCAAATTTGGTAGCCCAAGAACGGAAATTCACAATTATTTATTTTCGTCTTCGTCAACTACTTCCGCATCAATAACTTCTTCTTCAGGTGCTTGTTGTGCACTCTGTTCGGAAGCTTGTGCATTAGCATATAGTGCCTGACCGATTTGCTGAGCCTTTTCATCTAAAGCACTCATTGCAGTCTTGATAGCTTCAATATCTTCGCCTTCTAGAGCTTTCTTTACGCCATCGACAGCTTCTTGAACCTGTGAAGTTACATCAGCTGGAAGTTTTTCAGCATTGTCTTTCAAAAGCTTTTCAACACTGTAAACTGTCTGTTCAGCTGTATTACGTGTCTCAGCTTCTTCACGACGAGCTTTATCTTCATTAGCATGTGCTTCAGCTTCTTTGACCATACGGTCAATTTCTTCCTTAGGAAGAGCTGAACCACCAGTAATAGTCATGGACTGTTCTTTACCTGTACCTAGATCCTTTGCACTAACATGTACGATACCGTTTGCGTCAATGTCAAAAGTTACTTCAATTTGTGGAATACCACGTGGAGCTGGAGCAATTCCTGTCAATTCAAATGTGCCCAATGGCTTATTATCACGTGCGAATTCACGTTCGCCCTGGAATACCTGAATAAGAACTGATGGCTGATTATCTTCAGCTGTTGAGAAAATTTCACTACGCTTTGTTGGAATAGCTGTGTTGCGTTCAATCAGCTTCTGCATAAAGCCACCCTTGACCTCAATACCTAGTGACAAAGGTGTAACGTCAATAAGTAGAACGTCTTTACGATCACCTTGAATAACACCAGCCTGCAAAGCTGCTCCAACAGCAACTACTTCATCTGGGTTTACGCCCTTGTTTGGTTCACGACCACCAGTCAATTCCTTTACTACTTCTGTAATGGCTGGCATACGTGTTGAACCACCAACTAGAACTACATGGTCAATTTCACTTATTTTAATTCCAGCATCTTTAACAACAGCGTTGAATGGAGCCTTTGTGCGTTCAATCAAGTCAGCTGTCATATTTTGGAACTGAGCACGTGTCAATGTTTCTTCCAAGTGAATTGGACCATTTTCACTCATTGAGACATACTGTAAAGAAACGTCTGCTGATGTTGAAGATGATAGTGTTTTCTTAGCAGCTTCAGCAGCATCACGCAAACGTTGCAAAGCAATCTTATCTTTAGATAAGTCTACGCCATCCTTATTCTTTACCTGTTCAATCAACCAATCCACAATACGCTGATCCCAGTCGTCACCACCTAAGCGGTTATCACCATTTGTTGCACGTACCTGAATTGTTGAGAATCCATCTTCGTCTTTTCCAACTTCTAGCAAAGAAACATCAAATGTACCGCCACCAAGGTCGAATACCAAAATTAGTTCGTCTTCTTTGCCCTTTTCTAGACCGTAAGCAAGAGCAGCGGCTGTTGGTTCGTTAACAATACGTAGAACATTCAAACCAGCAATTTGACCAGCATCCTTTGTAGCCTGACGTTCAGCATCATTGAAATAAGCTGGAACTGTAATAACAGCATCAGTTACTGGTTCACCAAGATAAGCCTCAGCATCAGCCTTTAGCTTTGATAGTGTACGAGCTGAAATTTCCTGTGCTGTATATTTCTTACCATCGATTTCTGTAGACCAGTTAGTACCCATGTGACGTTTTACTGAAGCAATTGTGCGATCCACATTTGTCACAGCCTGACGTTTAGCAACTGTACCAACTAAAACTTCACCGGATTTAGAAAAAGCAACAACTGATGGTGTAGTACGTTCACCTTCAGCATTAGCAATAATTGTTGGTTCTCCACCTTCTAGTACTGCAATAGCAGAGTTTGTTGTACCTAAGTCAATACCTACTGCACGTCCCATTTTATCTCCTATTTCTATAAAGTTTCTAAACTTTAGCGTTCTGCACTCAACTTTACAGGATTGCTTTTTTAAAAGCAAGAGAGTTTTTTAAAACTTTAGTCTCTTAGGCTCAACTTTCAACTCTACTTTAGTATGTCTGTCATTTTTAACAAGAAAATAGAGTAGGATTTTTCATTGGTATTTCAAACTTTTCATGAAATTTTTGTTTCAGAAAAGTATTTGGTAACGAAAAAGAATTTCGCTATAAGAATAACTAAAATAGAGTAAATATAAGATGTACAGTGCATAAATTCAACTTTGGACGTATTATCGGCTGAACAATGCATAAGTTTAAAAAGTTCAATTGATAACTAAGTTCTATGAGCGTACATAGAGTGTGTTTGGTATAGTGTCTTCTATAAGCATGCGTATGTATGGTTCATATCTCAGAAAGCATGTAAAAAGTAGTAAAATGTTCTTGTTTTACACTCATTGTTAAAACGTAAGTAAGTTTTAGGGAAACTGCTATTTTATTACCCAATATCTACATACTACGGTACAAAATATAGATGTATGTATTTTTCAGGTAAGAAGATAAAATTTGTTTATTTGTTTGCGTTAACCTAATTTAGTACAGAGAAAATATATTATAAAAAAATAACAAAATGTATTGAAACTTATAAAATATATTTAAGATAGTTTTACACCACCATATTAAAATACATAAACTTTATAGCTCGTGTTACGTACGTATAGGTCTGTGACTTTTAAACATGTTTACATAAGGAACTACATATATTTCCCCTAAGTAGCTATTACAATACTTCTTATTACATTTAAAAGTAAGGTTTTATATATTTCATAGTCCGTAATAGTGTTTATACATACCACAAAAGCAGGTGTATAAGCATATATACTACCTTTTAGTAGTGTAGCTTACATGTTCAGTGAATAGTTTTAAAAAAAATATTTATGAGCAATCCCTAGTAAAACCCATTTTTCAGTAGTTAGTATAGATGAAAAAAGACCAGAGATAAGCAGGGATAAACAAAAATAAAACCAGAACAATAAAATATACAAGTATCCCTATGTAAGAAAAACTATGAGAACACACCTTTTTTTGGCAGAGTAACTGGCTTTCCCCTGACCCCTTTTTTTGTAATAGGGATAGGTTTTAGAAAATCCCAGCAAACAAAAAAATAAAAAAGACCAGAGATAAGCAGAAAAAATAGTAAAAGTAGTATTTTTGGAAAGTCAGCCCAAAGAACAAAAAACTATACCCAGAGAATAAACAAAATAAAACCACAGGGGAAGTAATAAAAGGAATACTAACCAACAACAATAATAATAGTAATAATAATAATTTGGATATAAAGTTATATGATACACAAACCCTATATATTCCCACACACTAATCCGAAGGTTTTACACCACTCCTTACCCCCTCCCTTCACAAGGGGTTTCATACGTGGGAACTCATACCCTCTACACGCATACCCCTGAACAAAAAATGTTTGTGTTTAAAAATATGTGTGTAAGAACAAAGAATAATACTAAACAAGAATCAAAGAATGTTTTTTGTGTTTAAAATACTTTAGGGGCTAGGACAAGAAACACTTTCTCATGTTTCCCTGTCCTAACCCCTAAACAAAACAAACAGTTTTTTATTGCGGCAGTGACTTACTCTCCCACACCCCCACGAGTGCAGTACCATCAGCGCTGCAGGCCTTAGCTACCGGGTTCGGAATGGTACCGGGCGTAACTCCCACGCTATGACCACCGCAAAAACCTATCAAACCACACCCCGACGGGTTGGTCATGAACCATATAGTAAAACGCGAACACCAAAACACTTTGTCAGAAAACAATACATACAATCCCAAAAAAAAATTTTTTTGTTTACATGTTTTTGTAGTTATCGGTCAATTAGTACTGGTCAGCTCTAAAAAACATTACTGCTCTTCCACATCCAGCCTATCAACCCACTAGTCTAGTGGGGACCTCAAACGAAACCTAATCTTGAAGCAGGCTTCCCGCTTAGATGCTTTCAGCGGTTATCCCTCCCGAACGTAGCCAACCAGCCATGCACCTGGCGGTACAACTGGCACACCAGAGGTTCGTCCGTCCCGGTCCTCTCGTACTAGGGACAGGCCTTCTCAAGTTTCCAACGCGCACAGCGGATAGGGACCGAACTGTCTCACGACGTTCTAAACCCAGCTCGCGTACCGCTTTAATGGGCGAACAGCCCAACCCTTGGGACCTACTCCAGCCCCAGGATGCGACGAGCCGACATCGAGGTGCCAAACCATGCCGTCGATATGGACTCTTGGGCAAGATCAGCCTGTTATCCCCGGGGTACCTTTTATCCGTTGAGCGACCGCGTTTCCACGAACCACGGCCGGATCACTAGTTCCTGCTTTCGCACCTGCTCGAGCTGTCACTCTCACAGTCAAGCTCCCTTCTACACTTACACTCGACACCTGATTGCCAACCAGGCTGAGGGAACCTTTGAGCGCCTCCGTTACCTTTTAGGAGGCAACCGCCCCAGTTAAACTACCCACCAGGCACTGTCCCTAGTCCGGATCACGGACCGAGGTTAGACAATCACTTGAACCAGAGTGGTATTTCAACAACGACTCCAACAAAACTAGCGTTCCATCTTCACAGTCTCCCACCTATCCTACACAAGCACAAGCGATCACCAATACCAAGCTATAGTAAAGGTCCCGGGGTCTTTCCGTCCTGCTGCGCGTAACGAGCATCTTTACTCGTAATGCAATTTCGCCGAGTTCATGGTCGAGACAGTAGGGAAGTCGTTACGCCATTCGTGCAGGTCGGAACTTACCCGACAAGGAATTTCGCTACCTTAGGATGGTTATAGTTACCACCGCCGTTTACTGGGGCTTAAATTCACAGCTTCAACAAAAAAATGTTTGACCGTTCCTCTTAACCTTCCAGCACCGGGCAGGCGTCAGTGCGTATACATCGTCTTACGACTTCGCACGCACCTGTGTTTTTAGTAAACAGTCGCTTCCCCCTGGTCTCTGCGACCCACACCAGCTCCACCAGAAAAAATTGGCTTCACCAGGTAGGCCCCCCTTCTCCCAAAGTTACGGGGGCATTTTGCCGAGTTCCTTAACCATGATTATCTCGATCGCCTTAGTATACTCTACTCAACCACCTGTGTCGGTTTAGGGTACGGGCGGCTAACACCTAACGTCGAGGCTTTTCTAGGCAGCATAGGATCACCCACTTCCACAAAAAATGTGTCACCATCAGACCTCACCCACATGTTCCCCGGATTTACCTAGGAAACGGGCCACATCCTTAGACGTGCATAACCATCAGCACGCGGAGGCTACCTTTCTGCGTCACCCCTGTTAACACGCTAACCTACTAAAAACATTAACACAAAAACCAGCAACCAACCCTTTCCCCGAAAGAAAAAAGAAAAGCCACCAGCGTTCACGAAAACAATAAAGTTCAGTTCCTTACGGTGTTTCGCCGGTACCAGAATATCAACTGGTTGTCCATCGACTACGCCTGTCGGCCTCGCCTTAGGTCCCGACTATCCCAGGGCGGATTAGCCTAGCCCTGGAACCCTTGGTCATACGGCGGGAGAGTTTCTCACTCTCCATTCGCTACTCATGCCTGCATTCTCACTCGTGTACAGTCCACCCCTAGATCACTCCGAGACTTCACCCCACACACGACGCTCCCCTACCCATCCACACACCTGAACCAACCATCAAAGGGCGGCTTAGCAAAAAAAGTGTGAATGCCACAGCTTCGGCGGTGTACTTAAGCCCCGCTACATTATCGGCGCGGAATCACTTGACCAGTGAGCTATTACGCACTCTTTCAAGGATGGCTGCTTCTAAGCCAACCTCCTGGTTGTCTATGCAACTCCACATCCTTTCCCACTTAGCACACGCTTAGGGGCCTTAGCTGATGATCTGGGCTGTTTCCCTCTCGACTACGAAGCTTATCCCCCGCAGTCTCACTGCTACGCTCTAACTATACCGGCATTCGGAGTTTGGCTAACGTCAGTAACCCGGTAGGGCCCATCGGCCATCCAGTAGCTCTACCTCCGGCAAGAAACACGTAACGCTGCACCTAAATGCATTTCGGGGAGAACCAGCTATCACGGAGTTTGATTGGCCTTTCACCCCTACCCACAGCTCATCCCCTCCATTTTCAACTGAAGTGGGTTCGGTCCTCCACACGCTCTTACACGTGCTTCAACCTGGCCATGGGTAGATCACCCCGCTTCGGGTCTAGAGCATGCGACTAAAACGCACTATTCATACTCGCTTTCGCTACGGCTACCCCACACGGGTTAACCTCGCCACATACCACTAACTCGCAGGCTCATTCTTCAAAAGGCACGCCGTCACCCCTCAAGGCTCCGACGGATTGTAAGCATCCGGTTTCAGGTACTATTTCACTCCCCTCCCGGGGTACTTTTCACCATTCCCTCACGGTACTAATACACTATCGGTCACCAGGTAGTATTTAGGCTTACCAAGTGGTCTTGGCAGATTCACACGAGATTCCACGGGCCCCGTGCTACTCGGGAACGCATCAAGCAAGTGGCTGAAATTACACCTACACGACTATCACGCTCTACGGTCACTCTTCCCAAAGTGTTCAACTATAACAACCATTTATAACTCACCCAGCATGCGGCAGCACACTGAAAAAACACGCCCCACAACCCCACACACGCAACAACTGCCGTCTATCACACGCGCATGGTTTAGCCTCCTACGCTTTCGCTCGCCACTACTCACGCAATATCTCTTCCTAAGGGTACTAAGATGTTTCACTTCCCCTCGTTCCCCCAACACCCTATATATTCAAATGCTGGTAACAAGACACAACTCTTGCTGGGTTCCCCCATTCGGACACCCTCGGATCAAAGCTCGTTCGCCAACTCCCCGAGGCATATCGCAGGCCACAACGTCCTTCATCGGCTCCTGGTGCCAAGGCATCCACCGAATGCTCTAAGCAACTACAAAACAAAAAAATGAGACCAAAAAAAATTCTCTAACAAACATTACAACAACAAAAAAACCCAAAAAAACGGATCCTCTTGTCATAGATGCTCGCGTTCACTATACAGTTCACAAACAACCCACCAACACAAACCACCACAACCCCAAAACAAGGACCGCGACAAAATAAGCATGGCAAACAAAAAAAAGAAACAACAAAAACTGTTGCCCCTAAACCAAACAGCGCATCCACCCCCGCACCAACCCAAAACAGGCCAGCAAACAAACGAGGTCTTCCATGACGTTCCACCCAAAAAAAACAAAACACAACCACAAACAAACCAACCCAAAAAACAAAGGGTCCAATGCAAACAGTCATGCCAAAAAAGACAAACACAAACCAAAAACAATAATAATAAATGATTTGCGGTCTCCTTAGAAAGGAGGTGATCCAGCCGCACCTTCCGGTACGGCTACCTTGTTACGACTTCGTCCCAATCGCTAATCCCACCTTCGACCACTCCCCCCAAACGGTTAGGCCATGGGCTTCGGGTGTTACCAACTTTCGTGACGTGACGGGCGGTGTGTACAAGGCCCGAGAACGTATTCACCGCAGCGTTGCTGATCTGCGATTACTAGCGACTCCACCTTCATGGGGTCGAGTTGCAGACCCCAATCCGAACTGAGACCGGCTTTAAGAGATTAGCTCAACCTCACGATATCGCAACCCTCTGTACCGGCCATTGTAGCATGCGTGAAGCCCAAGACATAAGGGGCATGATGATTTGACGTCATCCCCACCTTCCTCCGAGTTAACCCCGGCAGTCTCTCACGAGTCCCCACCACAACGTGCTGGCAACATGAGACAAGGGTTGCGCTCGTTGCGGGACTTAACCCAACATCTCACGACACGAGCTGACGACAACCATGCACCACCTGTACACCAGTCCGAAGACTACCACATCTCTGCAGCATCCCAGTGTATGTCAAGCCTTGGTAAGGTTCTTCGCGTTGCATCGAATTAATCCGCATGCTCCGCCGCTTGTGCGGGCCCCCGTCAATTTCTTTGAGTTTTAGCCTTGCGGCCGTACTCCCCAGGCGGGGCACTTAATGCGTTAGCTACGGCGCAGAATCCGTGGAAACAGACCCCACACCTAGTGCCCAACGTTTACGGCATGGACTACCAGGGTATCTAATCCTGTTCGCTCCCCATGCTTTCGCTCCTCAGCGTCAGTAACAGCCCAGAGACCCGCCTTCGCCACCGGTGTTCCTCCTGATATCTGCGCATTTCACCGCTACACCAGGAATTCCAGTCTCCCCTACTGCACTCTAGTCTGCCCGTACCCACTGCACGTCCAGGGTTAAGCCCTGAAATTTCACAGCAGACGCGACAAACCACCTACGAGCTCTTTACGCCCAATAATTCCGGACAACGCTCGCGCCCTACGTATTACCGCGGCTGCTGGCACGTAGTTAGCCGGCGCTTCTTCTGTAAGTACCGTCAACCCCCACAAAAAGAGCCTTCTCCCTTACTGAAAGAGGTTTACAACCCGAAGGCCTTCATCCCTCACGCGGCGTCGCTGCATCAGAGTTTCCTCCATTGTGCAATATTCCCCACTGCTGCCTCCCGTAGGAGTCTGGGCCGTATCTCAGTCCCAGTGTGACCGGTCACCCTCTCAGGCCGGTTACCCGTCAAAGCCTTGGTAGGCCATCACCCCACCAACAAGCTGATAGGCCGCGAGCCCATCCCCCACCAGAAAAAACCTTTCCAACAATCACCATGCGGCAAAAGCTGAATATCCAGTATTAGCCACCGTTTCCGATAGTTATCCCAAAGAAGGGGGCAGGTTACTCACGTGTTACTCACCCGTTCGCCACTAATCCACAAAACCCCGAAAGGAAATGCTTCATCGTTCGACTTGCATGTGTTAAGCACGCCGCCAGCGTTCGTCCTGAGCCAGAATCAAACTCTCCGAACAAAAACCAAACAAAAAACAAATTCAGCCCTTGAACAAAAAGCCCAATAAAAGCAAAAAACAAAAAAACAACACCAAACACCCAAAAAAGAGCACTCAGCATCATCAAAAAAATAAATGGCATCACAAAAATAAAAGACACACTGTTCAGTTCACAAACAACAAAACCCAAGAAAGCCCAAAACCCCCACCAAAAAAAAGCAGAAGCCCCGAAAACAAACCAGGAAAAACACAAACCCTGACACAAAAAGCATCAAAGCAACAGACAAAAACTATACACCCCCAACCACACACAACACAACACAACAAACACCCGGGCGTGTCACACCAAACAAAAAAAAACAATTCATTAAACATTTATAACGTTTTTATTTACAAAGTAAATTTGAAGTATTTTACCTGTATAATCGATACACAAAGAGAGAACTTGTTATTACATATATTTGTATACTTTACTATTTCAACATATTCGAAGAACTAATTCTATTTCATAATCCAGATATTTTTATAATATTCGAGCGCACGAACTACTTATATCATTCTTACCTATAAGGAGAAAATCGTATGAAATATAAACTTTATTTAAACGCTAGATTTCAACCATATATTCGCTACGAGTTCGAAGATATACTTGAAAACTTTCTAACAAACCGTAATTTAGGGTCTTTAATAGGAGGTAAAACTACCTTTGAAAAAACTGGAGAAATAAAATCATGCAATATTGATTTTGTAACTTTTTCTACCACAGAACTATCCGATTATGAGATTCAAATATTTCAAGAATTGTTTGAAAACACTCCTATCCCTAAAGGATCTGAATTGAAATCTTTCCCATCAAATACTATAACTCCATTGGGAACCTTAGAAGGTCTTGGCTTGTATTTAAACGGAAAAGATTTACCAGATGAAGTATACGCTAATAATGACGTAAACGATTTGAATGACCTCATACTTGAAAGACTTGAAAACGAAGCTGAAATTATGAGTTATTCAGAATACGAAACTTTCACAGCACTATACTATTACGGTTTATCTTATTCGCAAATGCTAGAAAAAATAAAAGATGTGGTTTCTTCCAATCCCTTGTGTAAAAAATCAAAAATAATTCAAATAGCGTAAGATAAAAAGGCAAAGGGAGTAAGTAAGTAAGTAAGTAAGTAAGTAAAAATAAGTAGTTACACACTCTAAAGCTAAGATTAGATAAGTATTTACCACGTTGAATATAAAGTTTCTATATAAAAGAATACTATCTTGCTTCTAAGTTAATTCAGGTTATACAAATGATTATACGGACGCTTATCCACATTACAATGACAAAATAAAACCAAAAGTAATCATAAACAAAAATAACAAAATCTAAAAATTTCGCACAGGATTTATAAAGTAATTCTCCCCTCAATTTTTATTTATAAAATCTAGGGCATTAATCAGAGTTGAACAATACTTATAACCGAAGCTTATAGATTATCAGGAAGCTCTTATTGCTTATAGAATGAATTTTCTCTTTCTACTTATCTTACTTCGAAGCGTAAAGTAGTCATATATCCTCTACTTTAATAGTCTTGATTTCAACGGTAACAGGAAAACGGAGATATAAACCACCCATATTTACTTGAACGTATGAAGTGAATCAAAGGACAAACAGTATTCAAATAACTTGTTATAAATATATGCTTGCACACTTAACAACCAAAACGTATTTTCGAGGAGGCATACATTATATCTCTGCATAGTAATTCTGGTGTACAAATCGTGTAAGTATTTTTGCTTAGTGTGTTGTCCTGAGTAGTTTTGTAGAATACACCAACCTTCGATGTCCCTACAAAAACTGTCTAACACAGATTTTACTTAGCAAACCTATCCTGTGCATTTTACTTATTGCTTACAGTAGTGGTCATTCTCGCTTTGAGACAATGTCTCATCTACATTTACTCATAGTGTTGTATTGTATACGTTGTAGTACAGAATGAGGCGTTCAACACTTTGACCAAAAGACACTCTTACATAACATTGCATGGTAAGCAGTATTAGGTACTTTTAGCTACAGTGGAACATTCCGCACACCTTAGATAACATATACCCTTGAACACACTACTTACAACAGACTCACAAATACCACTATAAGCTATTCACACCATAGATACACTTTCCACCACAAAACAGAGTGCTAAATTTTTAGTCAACAAAGTCACAAATGCTCCTATAAGAACATTCATGCTTTACACACTTTTGAACGAAACAACACCATATTGAACAACCTTGCGCAAAATATACTCTCAAAAATTACCGTTCAAAACAAATACATTAAAAAATATTTTACCCATAAGAATGCACACAAAAACAATCTATAAGTTATCACACAAAACACCATCTAAAGTACTTACAAACAAAAACTATCTAACTCAAACTCTCTCCACAAAACAAAACGAACACTTCCTTTACTCAGCAAAACTTCACACGCCCTACTAAAAACACAATACCCCCCTCTCCACACAGCTTAAACACTCTCATAACCAAAATCTCACACACTCATCAATAAAAAACAAATACCTACCCTACTCACTTAAACAACACCTTAAGAACTGCTTAAAAATAACCTCACACTCATTACTACTTACAACGGTGTTACCGTTGAAAAAGAGCATAACTAATGTTAAGAATTCGTAAACTACCTACTACTGGTGTTGAGGGATTGTTTACTGGTTTAGTGACATTGTTGTTTGCTGGATGTGTCTTTGGTCTTGTTAGTAGAAAAGGATGCAAGAGCAGTCATAGGAACCATTCACACTTTACATACTTTGAACGAAACAACAACACCTTAAACAACACTACTCAAAAACACACACTCAAAAATTACCATTCAAAACAAATACATTAAAAAATATTTTACTCATAGTAATGCGGGCAAAAAAACAATCTCACAATTATTACATATAAACACTATAGTAAGTACTTACAGACAAAAACTATCTAACTCAAGCTTTCTCCACAAAACAAAACAATAACTCCCTTAACAAAACCTCACAAATTCGCGAAAACACAACACAAATCCTTCTCATACAACTTGAGCATTTTCAAAACCAAAATCCCACACACTCATCAATACTTACTCTACTCACTTATAACAGCATCTTATAAACTACTCAAAACAACTTCACACACATTTCTAGCTATAACACACTACCTTACACACACTTTCCACCACAAAACAGAGTGCTAAATTTTTAACCAACAAAGTCATGACCTCTTTTGAATATATCAAACATAAAACACTACTAGACAAAACACCCTACCCAAAACCCCCTGCTCAAAAATTACCATTCAAAACAAATACATTAATACTTTCATTATAGTAATGCCTCTTGCCTACATTGCTTAAAACACAACCCCACGTACATCCTACTTATAGTACTTCTTCAGATGCTTCTACTTAATACACTATCCCAACCACATATCTCAGGTCATGTACTTCTTGTACACCTCTTTTAAATACTTTTAGCTCTTACACTATCAATATGTATAAGAGCTAAGAGCAAAATCAATATCTACGAACTATCTACCATTTCAACAATACAGTGAGTAACTTATAGATAAATAATTCAGTAAAGCAGATAAATAGTCCACAAATATTTCAATATAAACATCTATAAAACATTTCTAGATATTACCTGTTATATATTTCTAGGCACTAAACCTATCATATAAAGCAAAATACCTAGATTCCTTGAAAAGGAAACCAAAGGCTCCTTTCACCTCTTTTAATAGGTCCGTGTTCTTTCAAAATAAATGAGCGAACAAAAATTGCAAATGCAATCAGTAACAACAACCCACCTATGACAAAAGAAGCTGGCTTGTACAAGAAAATAATAATTCCTGCGACCACTAATGTTGCAACGTTATTTCGATAAATATCTTGTTGATACTCTGGCAAAGAATCATAATCTAAAAGGTAAAAAACATGAATGTACGAAACACAAGCTGCAATAGTAAACATCACAAGTGTAGATAATTCAGGATTACTAATAAAACGAATTATCCCAATAGAACCAACAACGCTGTAGGCAAGTATTTCAAGGAAATGTGCAAATCCTTTTCGCATGTTATACTCCAATCACATGAGAAACCATAGATATAGGAATTGAAGAAGCTAACCGTCAATGAGTAAGTTTAACCAAGTCTTTAATACTTTTTGACTGCATGCTTAACAAGATATCTGGAAAGTTTTCCCCAAGTATTTTGTTCTACCCAAGTATATACACTGCCCCAGTTAATATCTACCAAATCAGCCCTGGAATAATCCCCTATAGGACACACGTTACATAGCCTATAACACCACGTTTTTCATGCGATACTATAAGAATATTGAACCCCTTAGCTGTACCTTCTGCTTTAGATACAGGCAGTCCCTATAAATCTCCTTTATAGGTTTGTCTAACTTTATATAATCCATCATCGCCTTTTTCAATAACCTTTGTAAATAAAATTTCAAATCCTTCTTCAAATTTATTAGCTAAGCGGTTTTCTATTGGATTAGTAACGTTGGAATTAAATTTTTCATTGCTTCCACTCATAACTACCGGTGTTTTACCATGTATATTTGCATTAGCAACTCCTACTGGAGCAATAATAAATAACTAACTTAGCGAAAGTGCCGTTATAGTTCCTACTATTTTAGAATAACGTGAGTTTTTCATAGTGATTCCTTTCTTATATTGTTTCACTCACATCATTGTGTTAAAACTTGTCCAAACTCTTTTATACAACCATTAAAGTTGTGTGACCTAAATCACACTTTAAATATTGTTCACCTTGTTCAAAAAGTCAATTCAAAAGGAGAAATATTATGTATCAGTTTTATAAATAAATAATATCTATTCTATTATCTTTTACCTTATCTTTGCCATTTATTAATAATTAAAAATAAATAAAGTCCATACACCCAAAATCTTCACTAACACACCAACATAGAAATGCTAAATAAGGCAAAATAAAACAATAATAAGTCCAAAGTAAAAAAGTTTATCTTCAAATATAAAAGCTATCTAATACGCCACTAACTAAAACACCTAAAATAATTACAAAGTAAACACTACACGATTCATTTCACGAATAATATACCTTTGATTCATCAAAAAATAAACATCCAATCAAAAAGATAAGTAATAAATACAAAAGCTCACAAACCACTTACCGAAAGCAAAACAAACGCAACTACCAAAAAACCTACTTCTGACTTACATCTTCCCAACCACGCAAATAATCACTCATTTTATTCATCTATAAAAACCACTACATACATTGCACTCAATACACATGTCTTCCCTAAGATAAAAACCTTCCCCCACTTTGCTCAAATAAATACTTTTTCTTCTCATACCACACAAGCGTTTGTAAAATACTTCACAACTAGAACTCATATAATAAATAGAGAAATACTAATAACAAACTAGCTACTCATCACTAATAACACAGCTACATATAAAGTTTTAGATTTCACTAAGCACACCTCAAAAATATGAATAGGGCTAAAAACAAACTAAACTAAGTAGTAAAACTTACCTGTCAAAAGCACAAAATACGACAGTAATCAAAAGTTTATAAAAATACTTATAGCCGTACCCTGGCTAGTAGTAAACACAAAAAACAAAGCTCTAAATAAAATTACTCAAAAAACACACTACCACACATATTTTGGTAGTTATAACCGCCTCTACTTAAATTATGTTCCTACTATTCCAAATATAAAAAACATATACTACAAATAAGAACATACGTAAAACACAGTATTGCCGACTACCTAATACATACAGCACCTACAAAACACAAACATTACTAACTGCATAATAATTACAACACTCAAAACACACATACAAACAATAGCTACACCCAGTAAAAACAAACACATTAATAATAAAACCAAAACAAACAAAAAAAATAAGCACACAAACTAGAAAGAAAAATGGAATTTTTCAATAAATAAACTGTTAAACCATTTACGTAAAAATAGTATTCCATCTAAAATATATAGGATATTACTAACAAAATGCTTATAAACTTGCTAGTAATTATTCAAATGCTATAAGTAGGAAATGTAACTGATGAACATAAGAGATATAATAACAGAAGACTGTCTTGAACAACTCTTTTCCCAAGCAAATCTAGGTTTAGAAAAAGAAGGGCACAGAGTTATTTTAGATGCTGAAAAACCACTTTTAGCAACAAGTACACACCCTAATAATCTTGGGGATCGTTCCTATCATCCATATATACAAACAGATTTCGCTGAATCTCAACTTGAGTTAATAACTCCTGCTGTCAAAACTGAAAAAGAATTATATCGAATATTACAAACAATAAATGAAGTAACTTTACGTGCTTTAGACTCAGAAGAATATATCTGGCCAATCAGTATTCCACCTGAGTTACCAAAAGAGGAATCAATAAAAATAGTACAGTTGAAGGACAAAAAACAAAAACAGTACAGACAGTATCTCTCTGAGAAATATGGTAAACACAAACAGTTACTATCTGGAATACATTATAACTTTAGTTTCACTGATAGTTTTTTACTAAAAATAGCTGAAAGTTCTGATACTAGCTTGACTGAAACCAAAAATGATTTATACATGAAAGTTGCTCGTCAATTCCTACGATATCAATGGTTGCTAGTCTACCTATATGGTTGCACACCTTACATAGACGAAAAATACTTTGACTACATAAACAAGTATGAGGTTTGTAAAATAGATGAAAAACCTACTCTTCCAGTCCGTAGTCTCAGAGTGAGTAAATACGGCTATGTCAACGAAGGCAAAATACAAATTTCTTTCAATTCCTTAGAAGAGTACGTTGCTAACATAGAAAACTATGTTGCTAACAAAGATTTAATTGAGGAAAAAGAATTCTATTCTGCTGTTAGGTTGAAAGGCTCATCAAATGCTCGTGAATTCTTAGAAAAGGGCATACAATATCTGGAACTACGCATTTTTGATATCAATCCTTTTTCTCCTACAGGAATAGCACTTTCGGACATTCGTTTCATTCACCTTTTTACAATGTTGATGTCATGGCTTGATGAAACTAACCCGAATGAATCTGCAGAAGTAGGTAAAGCTAAAAATGAACTAGTAGCGCTTTCTCATCCTCTCCAACAAACTGAGTATCTAGATGAGGGCAAATGGCTATTCACTCAAATGCTAGAAATGTCAAAAATCTTAGGATTGCCAGAAGAAGATATTGAGATAATAAAAGAAAAGCAGTTAGCTCTGCATTCACCAGAACTCACACTAGCTGGACAAATCTACAAACATTGTAATTCTTGGGAAGAGTTCCAAAAGTTCACAGCAAAAATCACTAAAGAGCAAAAAGAAGCAGCTTTAGAAAAACCTTACCAACTAACAGCTTTTTCGCACATGGAGTTATCAACCCAAGCTTTGATAAGTGATGCTATACAACACGGCATAGAGGTAGAAATTTTAGACGAAAGCGACCAGTTCGTTAAACTAACTTACAAAGATCATGTTGAGTACGTCAAAAACGGCAATATGACAAGTAAAGATACCTATATTTCACCTCTAATAATGGACAATAAAGTTGTGACAAAAATAGTTTTAGAAGAACAAGGTTTTAACGTTCCAAAGAGTGTGCAATGCTCAAATCTACAAGAGGCTAAAAATATATATCGACAGGTAAAAAATAAAGCAGTTGTAATAAAACCTAAAAGTACTAACTTCGGATTAGGTATAACAATTTTTTCTAACCCAACTTATTCAGAAACTGATTTTATAAAAGCTGTTGAAATTGCTTTAAAAGAAGATAAAGAAATCATGATAGAAGATTACTTAGTGGGTGAAGAATACCGTTTCTTTGTATTAGGTAACGATACCAAAGCTGTTTTGTCCAGAGTTCCCGCCAATATAACAGGTAATGGAATAAACACAATAAAAGAATTAGTGAACATAAAAAACGAAGATTCTTTACGAGGAGATGGACTTTCTTCGCCGCTAAAGAAAATAGCTTTAGGTGAACTTGAAAAATTACACTTAAAAACTCAAGGATATGACGAAAACACAATCCCAGACAAAGGCGAAAAGATATTTTTACGCGCTAATTCAAATATAAGTACTGGTGGTGATTCTATTGATTTCACAGATAAAGCCCACGAAAGCTACAAAAACGTAGCAGCAAAAATAGCTAATGCTTTACAGGCAAAAATATGCGGAGTAGATCTTATTATCCCAGATATTAACAAACCTTTAAATCATGAAAATTCTTATGGCGTTGTTGAGGCAAACTACAATCCAATGATGATGATGCATATATTCCCTTATCAAGGAAAATCAAGGAGACTTACAACACACATATTAGAGTTCTTATATCCAGAAAAAGACTGGGATTATATACACTAACAGTTTTTCAAACTAATACATTTTATATAGAAACTATATACGTAACTATTTATCCATATTGCTACGTGTATAGTTTCTTCTTTTATAATACGCTCTTGTTACCTATTAACAACAAAGGCTGTCTTACATTTAAAAACTAGACACAAATAATAAAAATATCTCAATTTAAAGTAAGTATGAATAAATAATTACTGTCTCCAAACAACTTTGCATTCTTTTCTTAAAAGCCATCTCCTCTTCAAAAAACAGGGCAAGCTAAAATACACTATATTAATATTTTCTAAACATAGGATGTATACGTGTACAAACTGTGGCCAACTTGAATATGTTTTTACGAATTTGTATTATTATAGAAAATCACAATCAACATAATAAGTATGACTACATACTCATTCTACTTAACACATTATAGGTACTTTATGAATGAAATAATGATTAAAACTAATGGTATTTCAAAGTCGTTTGAAAATAAAATAGCTTTAAATAAAGTTAGTTTTGAAATCAAAGAAGGTGAAATTTTTGGTTTCTTAGGTCCTTCTGGTGCTGGTAAAACTACAATGATAAATATTTTGACAGGACAGCTTTCTCATGAAAAAGGTAGTGCTGAAATCATGGGGAAAGATACATCAAAACTTTCTCCTGTAGACCTAGAAAAAATAGGTATAGTCAGCGACCAATCGGGCTATTATGAAAAAATATCACTGTATAAAAACTTGCTAATTTACGGAAAACTTTATGGAGTTCCAAACTCACATGTAGAACAAATATTGAAAGAAGTTCGCTTAGATGAAAGTAAAAATGTAATAGCAGAAAAGTTATCAACAGGTATGCGTCAACGCATGTTTCTTGCTCGTGCCTTAATAAACACCCCTAAAATCTTGTTTTTAGATGAACCTACAAGTGGTTTAGATCCAACCACTTCAAAAGCTATACATGAGTTACTACTGGAACTAAAAGCTAAAGGAACAACAATTTTCCTAACAACACACGATATGCATGAAGCAACATTATTGTGTGACAATTTAGCTTTACTAAATAAGGGAAGTTTAATCGAGTATGGAAACCCTCGTTCTATAATACAAAAGTATAATAACTCAAAAACTCTTACAGTTACTTACAACGATTTTTCAGAGAAAACTATCTCATTTGATGACTTTAAAACATTAGACACAAGAGATATTTTCTCAATTCATTCATGCGAACCTACTTTAGAAGATATTTTTATAGAATTGACAGGTGCGAAATTAGATGTATAGAAGAATAACTGCCTTGTTATGGCTTAGAACTCAAATCTTAAAAAGTAACGTAAATATACTAATACAAGTCATACTTCCCTATGCCATGCTAATTATGTATAAATTCGTTATGAAACCTGAAGGTATGGCAAATAGATACATAATGTTTTTATGCTTGTCTATGGCGATAGCTATGTCTGTTGGGCTTACTATTTCTATAATAATTGCTGAAGAAAAAGAAAAGAAAAATCTTAAAACTTTAATGTTAAGTGGTGTAAAAACTAGCGAGTATATAATATCAACGATTGCTTATCCAATATTTTTCGCAATTTTAGTAACTATAGCTTTCCCACTTACAGCTGATGTAGATTTATCTGGAATGTATATACAATACACTACAGTAGTCTTACTAACTTGTTTAGCTACAATATTAATTTATTTGTGTATAGCTGGCATATCAGATACTCAATCCAAAGCACAAGTAAACTCTCTACCAATAATGTTTATAATTGCTTTAGGACCTATGTTTTCTCAGTTAAATAAGTCTATAGGTACTTTTATACAATACACATTCCTCGGTGCGTTCAACGAATTAACTAATGGAAAGTTTAACTTTAGTAACACTAGTTTTGTAATTTTATTAATTTGGATAATCATTTTATTCGCTCTAACATCTTTCACTATTAAAACATCAAAGAAAATAAAGTAACTAGTAAAATTGCCTACTACTTACTTCAACCCGCAACGTATTAAGTAAGTAGTAGGTTTTATTAAACGCTATAATTCTAAAGTTTAGATTTATCTCTTATTTTATGTTTCATCTCTTTTATTTAAGCCGTACTCGATAAACATATTAGCTATAAAACCAATAAAGGACACCTATAAATAAAAGTAGAATCCCGCAAACAAAAATAATGAATCTTTCAAACTTATATCTTGCTTCTACCCCATGAAGTTCTTCAATAAAAGCCCTTATACCGCTTAGTTTTGCAGGCGATACAATTCTCGTCATCCATTTCCAGTCAAAAATACAAGCAATAATAGTGAATATGCTAATACCAATAAAAAGAAAGTGAAAATGTTCTTGGAGAAAAGCCATTAATCGCCAAACATTTTCTAAGACTCCTTAAACACATGTTACTAACCACTCATTTAAGTATACTCTTATAGCAAAGTTTGTATATACAAATACTTAGAGTTACAAGTAAGGGAAATAAGCCTGTAAAACTACAGATTCAGCCACTGCTTTTAACAAAGCAAAATCAAAAGTTTCAATAATAATAGTTTTATATCTATAATGGAATATTCTAAATAATACAAAAGTGGAGGTCAGCACTAAATATGAATATAACAGTATATTGTGGAGCAAACTCTGGCGTAAATCCTCTTCATAAGCAAAGTGCAATAACTTTAGGTAAATGGATTGCCGAAAATAACCACACTCTTGTTTATGGTGGTGGTAGCACTGGGCTCATGGGAACTATTGCTGACGCAGTGCTTGAAAACGGAGGAAAAGTAATAGGTGTTATTCCTACTTTTTTGAAAGATAGAGAACTTGGTCACGATGGTATTTCTGAGCTAATTACTGTGGAAACAATGGCTGAGCGTAAAGATATAATGTTCAATTTGGGCGATGTATTTATAGCTTTGCCTGGGGGTGCTGGAACTCTAGAAGAAATTACTGATGTTGTTTCTTGGTCACGTATAGGTAAAAATGATAACCCATGTATTTTCTATAACATAGATAACTTTTATACATCAATGCAAAATGTGTATAAAGAAATGGTTGAAGCTGGTTTCCTATTTCAAGATGAGTTTGAAAAAATATTATTCTCAGATTCCTTAGAAGAAATAGAAACTTTCATTGATAACTATACTCCTCCCGGAATAACTAAGCCAATGTAAAAATAAAACACTAAAGCTAGTTTATCTTTTCAAAAGGATAGTAATTTTTACTATGAATTTCACTACTAGCTCACCTTTTATTAAATACGAGTAACAAAATACATAAAGTAAATAAAGAGTTAAATATTTAAAAATTCAAAGACTAAAATAAAATAGCACTTTTTATAACTCAGTAGTATTTAAAAAGAGGTAACTATATTAATGATATTAAAAACAATAAGACTCGTAGGACAAAAATAAATATTTTCCACGAGTCTTACTTATATAAAAATTAACCTGCTGTACGAGAACGAAGAACGTCTTCTAAGTTGAAACGTACTTGCTTTTCAACTAGTTCATCAGTGGATACAGCATTATCAATCGGTGAAGCTTTTGTTGGACGATAAGTTTGAGTTTTCTCATCTCCAGTAACTATATCCTCATGTACAGCAACAGAAACTTTATGTGTCTCAGTTCTGGCATATAAAGGTGTAGGGATACGAGTTGCTGTCCATTTAGAAGCGACTTCTTGAATGTCGTTTTCTGTAGCGTTAGCAACACTACTATCTTGAAAGTTATCAACCTCAGATATTGCAAGACCAGTATTTATACTTACATCAGAATCTTGTTTCCTATAAGTTTGCTGAGCATTGTATGATTTAGTTTTAGCTGACTCTGATAGCTTAGTTTTAGCTTTAACAGAGCTTTGTTTTGAAATAGCAACTTTTTTCTGCAAAGCGATAATTTTTTTCTTCTCTACCAGTGCTTCATGCTTATCTTTAGCAACTATAACACGCGTATATCCACCGATTACCATAGTAGTAACAAAAGAAGTCAACACCCAATATATAGAAACAACTGAAGCTAAATAAGCACCTAAAACAATAAAAGCAGTCAAGATACTTAGTACTATAGCTGCCGTCAAAAC
The DNA here is from genome assembly GCF_011751945.2 of Actinomyces sp. zg-332. Taxonomy (NCBI): domain Bacteria; kingdom Bacillati; phylum Actinomycetota; class Actinomycetes; order Actinomycetales; family Actinomycetaceae; genus Tongtianella; species Tongtianella jiaweipingae. The sequence continues at coordinate 314,432 of NZ_CP064951.1, read as the reverse complement.
ACGCACTTTAATCGCACGTTTAGAATTTTTAGCAGCATGATCTGCTTTTAAACTAGCTATAACACGAATATCATTCGCATTCTTAATTCGCAGAGAAGAGACTTTTTTCATGGTGGATCCAGTTTTCTTAGTATTTCTCAAGTAACTACTACTGTCGTTTTGAGGGTGAATGCGTGTAGATGAGCATTGAGCAATCGGTGAAGCATATCTCGCACTAGTATCCAATACTTTAATTCCCGAAGAAAAACGATCTTCTATACGGGAATTAGCAATCTTATCATTTTTAACTGCTTTGCGAGGAATAATATATGCAACACCCAACACAATTACAATCACTAAAGGTATAACAACATTTCCCACACTATAAAACTAGAATATAGTAGGAAAAAGTCAATCATTTCACACGGTGCGTTGCATAAAATTACAAGAATGTAATTACAAATTTTATAAGTATAGTAAAATATCTGAAAAAATAAATATTCCTTAGAAGGTTATATTACTTCAAGCAATCTACAAGCAAAGCTAAAAACAAGAACAACTATTCTCATATCTAGCTAAAACACCTCCGCAACAAACATCTTCAACGGTTAGCGCATATGAATAATGATCAGCCCATTTGCCATTTACAAAGATATACTTACTTCTCTTACCTTCACTATTAAAACCAAGTTTTTCCACTACCCTCAAACTAGGCAAATTGTCACAACATATATTTACTTCCACCCTATGTAAAAGCAAATACTCAAAACAAAAATCAGTCAACATTGCTAATGCAACTGGCATAATATTGCGCCCAGCAAACTCGTAAGCAATCCAATACCCAACTTTAGCAGAACACAAAGCTCCCCTAGTAACATCGTTCAAGCATATAAATCCACATAACTTACCATCTAAAGATATCTTAAAAAAGTATCCTTTATCTTGAAGCACTTGATTTAAATAAATATCAATTGTATTAGAAAAAATATTAGACAAGCTAAAAATATCATTCGTGGAGTAAATGTATCCTTTAGGTTGGCATACAGTCCACTGATCCAGCCAAGCTTTATTTTTCTTATTCAAGGCGAAAATGTCAATAAAATCCTTATATGACATCAAAGACACTGATAGTTCATCAGGGCACTCATTTTCATCCAACGGACTACTTTTCACAAGATTACGCAACCCGACGTTATTTTCTACCAGTTCAGGAAAAGAATCTAAATAACGTTTAAAACGCAAGCGTGATAAAAACATAACTCCTCCTTGAGCTTACATTAATTATATAAACTCATAGGAGGAGATACAAAATATATATTCAGATACTCACATTAATCCAAAAGCATGCATACAAGTTTGTCACCTGGATTTATAGTTGTAACATTTTCCGGCACAACTGCTAAGGCATTTGAACTAGCCATAGTCGATAGTAACAACTCATCAGGCTCACCTTGAACTTCTGCAATGTAACCTTCAGATGGATTACCGCTCAAATTAACACGCATAAATTCACGTCTGCCAATAGGCGAAGTCCAGCCTGAAGTAACTTTTGCCTCAACGCTCGCTCGGTAAAGGTCACCCCAGCCCTGCATTTTGCGCAAAGACGGACGCACAAACACTTCAAAAGCAACTTGCGCACTTACAGGATCACCTGGTAAACAGAAAATTGGAGTATCATCTTCTAAATGTCCGACACCTAACTGCCTACCTGGAGCAATAGCAACGTTATCAAAACGAACACTACCTAAAGGAGCCAGAACTTCCTTCACAGTATCACCAGCAGCATAAGAAAGACCACCAGTAGTTATAATTAGGTCAGCTCTAACTAATTGGTCTTCTAACGCGTTTCTCAAAGCGACACGCTCATCAGGAACAGCAGCAACACGGAAAGTTGCAGCCCCCGCATCTGAAACAGCACATGAAAGCGCATGACCATTAGCATCAAACACTTTGCCTGGCTGACTAATGTGTCCTGGTTCAACGAGCTCATCACCAATAGAAACTACGACAACACGTGGTCTGGGATGTACTTGAACACGGTGACGTCCAACACCAGCTAGTAATGCTACTTGTCGTGCTCCTAGGCGAGTACCTTTGCTCAAAAGAATCTGTCCTGCCTGAACATCTCTTGCTCTACGACGTACATTATCCCCAGATTTTACAGTTGTGCGAACACTTACACGTGCTTGTCCATGATCTGTAAACTCTATAGGAACAACAGCGTCAGCGCCACTTGGAATTGGGGCTCCAGAAGCAATATGTACGCTAGAACCTTGAACGATACGAGTTGGATCTAAATCTCCCGCATTCACATCATCTAACACTTCTAAAAATACAGGACTAGTTGAAGACGCATCAACCAAATCTGCACTCATAACAGCGTAACCATCACAAGAGGCTAGGTCAGCTACAGGAAGGTCAAAAGGAGCATTAACGTCTTCAGCTAGAATACAGCCAGCAGCATCAGGAAGTAAGACCTCCAAAGCAGGCTGTGGGCCAACAGCATCTAAACAATTAACTAAATGTTCAGCAACAGACTTCACAAAATCACCTCACAAAATCTTTCAGCCATGCATTAAAAGATTCACCAAAGTTTTCATTCTCAACTGCCAAAGAAACAATAGTTTGCAAGTAACCATATGGTGTTCCAGTATCAAAACGACGACCGCGTATTACTACACCATATAAACCGCCACCTTCTTCTTTCGGTCTAGAGGCCATAACACTCAAGGCATCTGTGAGTTGAATTTCTCCACCACAGCCAGGAGGCAAAGTTTCTAGAATTTTGAAAACCGAAGGATCTAAAATGTAGCGTCCTACCACAGCATATTTTGAACGGACTTCAGATATAGATGGTTTTTCAACTAAGTCTGAAATTTCAAATACACGATCTTTAAGTGAATCTTCACTAAAATCTATTATTTCAACATCAGCATTTCCATAAGCAGTAGCTTCTTGCGGAGTAACTTCAAGCAATGCTACAACGCTTCCCCCAAGGCGTTCATGTACACGTGTCATCAGCTCTAATACAGGATCTTCTGGGTGCATAAGATCGTCTGGCAACATTACAGCAAAAGGATTATCTCCAATGTGTCCTGCCGCTTGCAAAACAGCGTGTCCTAATCCAAGTGGCCTACCCTGTCTAACAGATGCAACTTTAATACCAGCAGCAGTATTAGTTATTTTCTCCAGAGTTGCAAAATCACCTTTAGCTTGTAAAGCGTCTTCTAAATCAGAAATTGAGTCAAAATGGTCTTCAATAGAGTTTTTTCCATAGCGCGTTATCAGTAATAAGTCTTTGATACCACAACTAGATGCTTCTTCAATAACGTACTGAATGCCTGGTTTATCAACTATAGGCAACATCTCTTTAGGCATTACTTTAGTGGCTGGTAAAAACCTAGTTCCACGCCCAGCAGCTGGAATAACTGCATGCTTAATTTTCGAAATCTTACTATTCATACCCTTAAGGTTAATGTAGGAAATAACATAATACGAACATTTATTACTATATTTTGCTAAAATATTGTTTAAAATATCAAGGAGACGTGTATGTCAGTACAACAAACTAAGGCTGAACTACGCCAACATTATAAGAGTAAAAGGGCAAAATATGCCCAACATGTAGCTTATTCTTATGGTAGTTCAATGATAAAAAGTCTTGGCACACAATTGAAAAATTTTAAGTGTGTAGGAGCTTATTTATCATACGGGATAGAACCTCCTACAGTACAACTGCTAGATTTCTTATCTAATAAAGGCGTAAAAATAATTGTACCTTCAATTTCTAATGGTAAGTATCCAAAATGGAGTGAATACACAGCTGGAGCTGCTTTACTAAGCAACGGTCCAGGCAAAGTTCCTTCCGTATGTGACACTGAAATATTAGACGCTGAGGCAATTGAAGAAGCCCAAGCAATTATAGTTCCTGCTTTAGCCTGCGATAACAAGGGAGTACGTCTGGGCCAAGGTGGAGGCTGGTACGATCAGGCTTTGTTATATGCTCAGGAAAATATATCACTTATAGCAACCGTATATGATTGGGAAGTACCTGAACAAGGCATAATTCCTCAAGAAAGTCACGACATAAAAATGACACACATATACGATGGTATTTCTTTAAAGAAAACTAAGTGGTTCTAAGAACACAGCATCATTAAACTAAATATCTATATATACGTTAAACGTATCTGGCGTTTGCGCTACCTTTTTTGCAATATTTTTATATCGTATTTTAGCGAAAATCTTATATACAAATTACTTTTAAAATTTACACATTCTATTTTAAAATTTGGAGGTATTCTACTAATTTAAGTAGTTTATCTATGTCTTTTTAGCACACGAGACTCGCCGTGGTGTTTTTGTTATAAAATCTCTATATATTTTTTACATTATATATTTTATTTATTCTACATCCACAACTATTTATTCTTTATAAACAATTAATACTTTATATACACATTTTTAAAAACAGTTAAAGACACATATCAAAATGGATTAAATCTTACCGAAATGAGGTGGACATTGTTCTAATATAAATTTTTCATTTTCACTAAGTTGCCTATTAGGTTTAGTAGTATTTTTATCACTTTTTCTATGCGTGATAGTTTTACTTTTCATAATTTTATTATCAGCACATACTTTAGAAGTATCATTTTTTACTTTTCCAGAAGTATTTTTACCAAACCTTAATTCAGATTTCCCTATTTCCAAAGTTTTTTCTTTTAAAACAGAGTTACGTAAACTAGTATCAGACGATAAATTACACGCAACAATATCAGCTTCAGTTTTATTCACAGATTCTTTTAAGGCAAGATCAACTTTAGATAAAGCTATTACTCTCTTGTGTTTTCTTGCCTTATTCAACGTAATTCCTACTTCATACCACGTTTTACAACATGCCTCAGTACGGCATCAACTTGAGCACCCTTGCGAGTCAAAGCTAAAGCTTTACGCAACTGTTCAACTACTTCATCTTCCGTGTATTCAACTCCATCTGACAAAATCCAAGCCAACAAATCATCAAGCTGATCGTCTCCATAAGCAGCCAAAGGCAATCCCTGCGCAATTGGTGGACGCGGTCCACGCTTCAAGTTTATTTCAATTGAAGCTGTAGAAACTGCAGGCACCTCTTCAACTGGAATCGAAATAGCTTTATTAGCATTCAGCACCTTAGCTTTTGCCTTTTCTATTTCACTTATACGCGTCTTTAGAGCAGCTAAAACTATTTCTAAAATTTCCTCAGCTTGTCCCTGTGGATCCATAAATACAGCTGTGGAGAATACAGTACTAACTTTCCAACCACGATTTTGTAAACGCTCAACCCAGTGACGCTCACGTCTACGCATACTAGATTCCATCACGTAACGACTATCATCAGTTAGCAAAGCAACCAAGTATTCATCTGGTAACTGAGGATGTCCAATAGCTAGAGGAATCCTAAATCTAGAATTACCGCCTAAGTTCGCCTCTACACGAAGTCCTAAACGCCACAATCTATCAGCCAAATCTACAAGTAACCTATCAGGCTTTTGAGATAACTCAGCCTCTTCATCAGACATTTTCTTGAACTCTTCGCTATTTCCAGCCCAAGCTATAACATCAGCAAGCATAGTTCCACCATCAGATGAAACATACCCTGAAAGTATTTCTTCAGGTGTAACACTAGAAACAACTATCACTCTTTCGATAGCGCATTCAAGTGCTGAGACCAAGTGAACCTGTCCACCTTGCTGAGAAATAACTCCAAATTCGTGAAGTAGCTTACCGTTAGGAGTCTTAGTATATCCAACTGCTAAAATCACGATGTCTCGGTGCAGACCAGAAGTCAAAGATATATCAGTTACGACAAAAGCTTCTTCTTTTTCTTCAGCAAAGAAAGCTTCAACTGCCCTATTTTCCTTAGCTACTGCTCGTACACTCTCACGAATACGATTTGCATGAGATTCGTTCAGCGCAACAACTGCCAAAGACTTTTCAGGATAAGCTAAAGCATGATCAATAACTAAATCAACTACTCTATTTACTTCTTGTGATGAGCTTTCAACAGCCCCTTTACCAGAAGAAGGAATACCTACAGCATCAACCATGTGTAAAGATACATTGCTTGATGGACGTGGCAAAGGTACAGCCTGAATTTTATCCCCGTAGCCGTACTTAGACATAAAGGCTAATAAGTCCTCGTTGTATTTACCTTGAGAACTTGGCAAAACAATACTTGGCAATAAGGAAATCAAGTCAGCAATTTCGCAGTCAGAACTTGTCTTAGTGTCTGTGACTATAACAACT